>CAYWGU010000043.1:13656-22539 GCA_964457975.1 uncultured Spirochaetaceae bacterium
ATATATAAGGAATTAGAATTGTATGTTAAAACTTTCAAATGATAAATTAGCTGAAGTAGAAGCTAGATCTATTAAAGTACCACATTACAATAGAGAGGGATTAAAACCTTCTTTAGCTCACATAGGTCTTGGTGCATTTCATAGAGCACATTTTTTATCATATATTGAAGAATTAATGAGTGAGGGTGTTTATACAGAAGGCGTATATGAAATTGATATTATCCCAACTAGACCTGGATTTGCAGAAGCTCTTAAAGAACAGGACTACTTATATACTCTTTTAACTAAAGATCCTTTTGGAAAAGAAGAATTGGAAGTTAGAGGTGGAATCTCCAACTATGCAAATGCATCGAATGATCCTAAAGCTGTTTTTGATGTTTTATCTTCAGTCGATACCAAACTAATTACACTGACAGTTACAGAGAAAGGTTACTGCTATGATGCTGAAAATCATAAATTAGATTTAAACCATCCCTTCATAGTTAAAGATCTAAAATCTTTAACAGTACCTTCCTCTACAGTTGGAACTCTTTGTGAATCTTTAAAGATTAGATTTGATGGGAATAAAGCACCTGTAACTATAATGAGTTGTGACAACGTTCCGGAGAATGGCAATATGTTGAAAGGCTGTGTTCATGAATTTTTATCAATAAAATATCCTCAGATATTAGATTGGGTAAAAGAGAACATAACCTTCCCAAATACCATGGTTGATCGAATTACACCAGCTACATCTCAAGCTGATATAGATGGATTGGAGAGTAAGTATAACCTCCACGATATTTGCAGTGTTCACAGTGAAGATTTTAAAACTTGGGTAATTGAAGATGTTAATATTCCTGAAGTTCAAATGTTCGCTAAAGCTGGAGCATTGGTTGTAGATAGTGTTCTCCCGTACGAATTGATGAAAATTAGGTTATTAAATGGTGCTCACAGTGCTTTATCCTATCCTTCATACCTTTTAGGTCATAGAGATGTAGATGAAGGAATAAGCGATCCGCTTATTAAAGGCTTCATTAGAAATCATTATATGGAAGAGATTACAAAATCTCTTAATCCTGTACCTGGTGTTAATTTAGATGAATATAAAGATCAATTAATAGATCGATTTTCAAATAAATACATAAAAGATCAATTACTCCGTATTGCAAGTGATGGATCTCAGAAGATTTCAAATGCAATTGTAAAACCTCTTTTGGAGTTAAAGGAAAGAGATTCACTGATACTTGCATTGGCCTTTTGGGCCGAGTTCTTAAAGGGTGTAGACTCTTGTGGACAAGAAATACCAATTGAGGATTCAAATGTTGAATTACTTCAAGAGAAGATCAAAGATGATAAAGAATTTATGAGCTATTTTGGAATTGAAGATGTGAATGTGATTAATACTTATTCAGCATTTAAATCACAATTTGATAACGATGGAATTGAAAAAACTTTAAGATTATATTTAGCAAAATAATAGTTTAAAGTTAAAAACAAATAAAAGAATTGGTTAAGGAGATATATTAAAATGGGAATTATCGAGAAGATGAGACTTGATGGAAAGAAGATTTTCGTCACAGGTGGAGCCAGAGGTATTGGTAAAAGTGTATCAATTGCTTTTGCAGAAGCAGGAGCTGATGTAGCTATTGTTGATATTGATATTGATGAAGCAATTAAAACAGCTTTGATGATTAAAGAGACCTATGGAGCAGATACACTAGCAATTAAAGCCGATGTAACAAATCAAGATGATGTTAATAGAATGATTGATACAATCTTAGATAAATTTGGTAGATTGGATGTGGCCTTCTGCAATGCCGGTATCTGCATTAATGCTCCTGCTGAAGAAATGACATATGCTCAATGGAAGAAAAACATAGATATTAACCTAAATGGTGTTTTCTTAACAGCACAAGCAGCTGGAAAGGTTATGCTTAAACAAGGTAGTGGATCAATTATTAATACAGCTTCTATGTCAGCACATATAGTAAACGTTCCTCAACCACAGTGTGCATATAATGCATCTAAAGCTGGTGTAATCCAACTTACAAAGTCTCTTGCAATTGAATGGGCAAAACGTGGAGTTAGAGTTAACTGCATTAGTCCTGGATATATGGCAACTGAATTAATTAAAGAATCAAAATTATTGAAGCCTTTAATTTCAGAATGGAACAAAATGGCTCCAATGGGAAGAATGGGAAATCCAGAAGAATTACAATCTATTTGTGTTTATCTTGCAGGAGATACCAGTTCGTTCACAACAGGTTCAGATTTCATTATAGATGGAGCATTTACTTGCTTCTAATAAATTAGTAGAAAAATTCATTTAATGAATTTAATAAATAACAGAAAATTATATCAAAAGGAGATTTAATTATGAAGAAATTTTTAAGTGTTTTAGCAATTGCCGCATTGGTGATTACACCAATGTTTGCCAACGGTGCAAGTGAGAAAGAAGATGGTCCTTTAAAAGTAGGTATTACCATTCAATCATTGCAGAATAGTTATTGGGCAGGTGTTTTTGGGGAAGTAGAAACTTTATTGGAAGAAAAGGGTTGGGATTACACAATTCTTGGTTGTAACGATAGTTCAGCTACTCAGATTCAACATATTGAAAACTTCATTACAAATGATGTTGACTTAATCATGGTACACCCATCAGATCCTCATGCTATTGAAGATTATTTAGCTACAGCTAGAGAAGCTGGTATTAAGGTAATGTGTTGGGATGATAAGATGGTTAACACAGATGTTAACTGGGTTTTAGATAATGCTGAACTTGGTAAAGCAATTGGTGCTGAAGCTGGTAAGTTTATTGCAAAACATTACACAACATCTGCACCTGCAGAAGTTGCAATTATTAACTACCCACAAACTCCTATTCTTTTAGATAGAGAAAATGGTATCTTAGCTGGTCTTAAAGCTGAAGCTAATGGTAAATATTCTGTAGTAGCTCAACAGCCTGGTCTTGATGCAGCTACTTCATTAACAGCTATGGAATCTATCCTACAAGCTAATCCAAATGTAAAAATTGTTTGTTCAATTGGTGCTGGTGGTGATATCGGTTCTAACGAAGCATTCATGACTAAAGAAAAAGGAAACATTCCTGCAGATATGGGTATCTTCTCAGCAGATGCAACAAAACAACAGTTACAAGCAATTGTAAATGGAGAGGCAACTCGTGCATCAGTTGGAATGGAAGGTTCTAGCATAAAGACTGCAGAAGCTTGTGTAGCTATGTATGAAAAACTTTTAACGGATTATAAATTTGAATCACAGAATGTTTATAGACCTTTGACAGTTATGGATAGTAGCAATGCAGCTGTATTCCTAGCAGATTTTAAATAGAACTTAATATTCTGTAAATAACAAAAGATCACAACCCTATTAATTTGATATTAGTATTATGATTAATAGGGTTACCCTTTGAAAGAAACTTCAAAAAAACAAAATGATATTATTGTGAAAAGTGTGAAGAAAAGAAAAGAGCTCTATAATTTCATGTTAATGAAATTTACAAAAGAAGAAGAGTCATTAAAAATTAAAATGATTCGTAAAATAACATATTGTTGCTACATTTTATAATTTAAAAAATTGACTAATAATCAAAACAATTTTCATTCAGTGATTAGCACAAAATAATATGGCAACAGTTTTTAAGGTTTTATAGTAAAACCTTGACAATCAAAAGGACAAATAATGAGTGAATACATACTAGAATTACAGCATATAGTAAAAAGGTATCCAGGTGTTCTTGCTCTAAATGATGTATCTTTAAAAATTAAAAAAGGTCAGATTTTAGGTCTAATCGGTGAGAACGGTGCTGGTAAATCAACACTAATAAAGACTTGTTCTGGTGCAGTTATACCTACATCAGGAAAGATTCTTGTTAATGGAAAAGAATTCAGTAGCATGAGTCCCCAACTTGCAAGAGAAAATGGAATTGCAATTATCTATCAAGAGTTTAACAATGTTAAAGGATTATCAGCAGCTGAGAACTTATTTTTAGGTAATCCAATTAGAAAAGGAATAATAATTGATAGAAAGGCCATGGAAGCAGAAGCTGCTGAGGCGTTTAAACGACTTAACATCAAGATAAATCCTAAAGAATTATGTGGCAATTTATCTGTTGGATATCAGCAGATGATTGAAATTGCTAAAGCAATTAGATTAGATGCAAAAATTCTGATTATGGATGAACCATCAGCTCCTTTAACTACCAAAGAAGTAGAGTCAATGATTGCCGTATGTGAGCTATTAAAGTCAAAGGGTGTAGCAATTATCTACATCTCACATAGATTAGATGAAATTTTTAGATTATCTAGTGAAATTTTAGTTTTAAGAGATGGTGAATATATAAAAACTTTACAGACTAAAGAATCAAATGTTGATGAATTAATCCAATTAATGGTAGGTCGTGAGTTAAAAGAATCATATCCAAAGAAAAAAATTAATACTATCTCTGCTGAGATTGTGTTGAAACTAGAAAATGTATGTGGTAATGGTGATAGAAATGTTAATCTAGAACTCAGAAAAGGAGAGGTTCTAGGAATTGGTGGACTTGTTGGAGCTGGAAGAACTGAATTAGCACAAATGATTTTTGGGGCTGTTAGAAAAGAATCTGGTAAAATGATACTTAATGGAAAGGAAATTAATCCTAAATGTCCTAAAGATGCAATTGAGCTCGGTATTGCCCTTGTTCCTGAAGATCGTAAAAGACATGGTGCTATTTTACATAATTCAATAAATCATAACATTAATATGCCAATCTATGATCATTATTCAAAATTCTCAAAAATAGATGAAAAGATTGAGAAAGAAACAACAGAAAAACAGATTAAAGAGTTATTGATTAAAACACCTACAATGAATCAACTGGTAAAGAACCTTAGTGGTGGTAACCAGCAAAAAGTTATTCTAGGTAAATGGCTTGCAGCTAATTCACAGTTAATTTTACTAGATGAACCAACACGTGGAATTGATGTTGGTGCAAAATTTGAAATTTATAAGATTATTAATTCTCTCGTAGAGAAAGGTAAGACTGTAATATTAATTTCATCCGAGATGGAAGAGTTAATTGGAATGAGTGATAGAATTATCGTATTTGCAGAAGGCGTTATTACAGGTGAATTACAAAAAAAAGAATTCAGCCAAAATGCAATAATGGCGCTAGCTTCTCAGTGTTAAAAAGGAGATATTAGAAATGAATGAAAAAATAAGTGGAATAAATGCAAAAGAAATATTAAATCAATTTAAAGAGAAGGCTATATGGGTAGTATTACTACTATTGGTAATTGGATTTACATTTGCTAATCCAAGGTTCTTATCTTCAAATAACTTGTTTACAATAGCACGGCAGGTATCAATGTATGGTATTGCTTCCATTGGTATGACTTTTGTTATTTTAATAGCAGGAATTGATCTCTCGACTGGATCAATTATTACAATTGTAAACGTAGTTTGTGCATACTTAATGGTTAATTTAGGCCTAAGTATTCCAGTAGCAATTATTCTCTCAATGTTTTTAGCAGTAGCTATTGGTTTTTTAAATGGTGCTTTGGTATCAGTTATTGGTATTCCTGCAATCATTGCAACTTTTGCAACACAGATCATCTTTAAAGGTGCAGCATATATAATTTCTGGTGGTGTTCCTATCTATGGTTTTAATCCAGCTTTTAAAGTAATTGGACAAGGATATGTTGGATTTGTTCCAGTTCCTGTAATAATAATGGCAGTTTGTTTTGCAATAGGATCCTTTATTCTTAACAAAACTTACTTTGGTCGATATTTCTATGCTGTAGGTGGTAATGAAGAAGCAGCTGAGTTATCTGGTATTAAAGTTGGAAGAACAAAGTTCTTAATCTACACTTTAGCTGGATTCTTTGCCGGTTTGGCAGGTATTGTTATGCTATCTAGAACAAACTCAGCTCAACCAACTGCAGGTGTTGGATATGAATTTGATGTAATCACATGTGTTGTATTAGGTGGTGTATCAATTACAGGTGGTTTTGGTAAAATAAGTGGTGTAGTAGCTGGTGTTCTTATAATTGGTGTACTTACAAATGGAATGGTATTAATGAATATTAGTTCTTACATGCAATGGATTGTTAAAGGTCTAGTATTAATATTAGCTGTTGGTTTTGATTGTTATCAAAAGAAGAATGCAACCACATAATAATTAAGTGATGGATAGTTTCATACTATACATATAATATCTATTGAAGAGGAAGATTTAATCTTCCTCTTCTTTTGGTTTTGTTCTGAATTATTAATGTTAGAGAGATGGAACAATTTGGGATTTTACAGGTAGAAGTTTGCTATATTCGCTGATGGGATTCATCTGCAAACTAGTGCTATAAAAAAATACAAAAGTGTCTTTTTGGAAGAAATACTTCAAAAAAACTCAGAGTCATTGTATAGAACTTGATTGAATAATGTAATTGAAAAAAATGTCTGCAAAAAGATAAGTTTGCCAAAATTTATGGATTCTTACTTTGGCAGAGAAATTATGAATTAAACTCTTATATGATTAGAGTACCTTAAAGTTGAGAGATAGGCTTGAGCTTCCACATTTGCTACATTGGTTAATTTTAAGGGTTATATAATCAAAAACTAAAGCAACTTTTAATCTCTGCTAGAACAATATATATTGTATTATATTTCTTTATTTTCTTTTTTATTGAGTGTGAGGAGGTTTGTTTCAATGCAATAATCATCATAAATAAAGGTTTCACCCTTTAATCTACTTAATAATATAGAAGCTGCTTTTTCACCCATTTCACTTGTATTCTGTTCAATAACCACCAATTCTTCATCGAGATTTTTCATCCAGAACGCCTTATCAAAGGTGCCAAATAAAATATCTTTCTGGATTTTGATGTTATTTTTTCTAAAATAAGAAATAGCACCAAAAGCAAATATTGCATTTCCTGATATAATGCAGTCTACTTTTTTTTCATTAATAACATAATCAAGTATTTCTTCCCATTTATTATCAGTCTCTAATTCACCATATATTTTGGGTTTATGGTTGGAAAAAAGAATGCATTCTTCATCTATTGGAAGTCCATGTTGCATCATAGCATCTTTAAAACCATCAAGACGAAGTTTCATAGTGTTATCCAATTGAGTAGAAATAAAGGCAATTTTTTTAGCACCTTTACTTATTAATTCGTTTGTAAGGTTAAAGCAACTTTGAGTGTTGGTAATAAGAACAACATCACGTCTAATATTTATGGGTTTTCTATCTATAAAAACAATTGGTCCTGAATCAAAAACATGTTTCATGGTACTCCAATCTTCATTAACTGGTACTACGATAATACCTGCAAAGTCTTCTAGTTTACACAAATCAAGTTGTTGCTTTTCTTTTTCAGGATTTTCATGTGAATTAATATAAAATAATTCATATCCATTTTTATTTAATACTTCCTCAATCTTTTCACCAATTTCTTGATAGAAATAATGTGCTAAGTTTGAAACTACAAATCCAATAATTTGAGAGTGGCCTGTCCTTAATTTTCTAGCAGTAGGATTTACTCTATAATTTAGTTCTTTAATAGCCTTATTAACTTTATCCTTTGTTTTTTCATTAACCTTGCAAGTATCATTAATAACATTTGAAATGGTTGCTGTTGAAACTCCTGCTAATTTAGCTACATCTTTCATTGATGTTTCTGTTGATTTCATTATCTATTCTATTCCTATTAAACGATTTAATAACTCATACTAGCCTTATTTATTGGAAAAGGCAATAATATTGTGATTAAGAAAAACAGCAATCAAAAATAATTGTAATTTAGGTTTATCATTAATGAAAAATAATTATAGATTGAAATACCTTTGATAAGAAAAAGCAGGTTTGAGACTTTCAAAGGTGGATTTGCTAACTATCTGGATTTCTTACTTAATTTTGCTACATAATGAATGGTTGTCACCAAATAAGATTTTTAATGAGATATTCTTTTTATATTTACTATAGCAGTGAGAAATTTTACCATTCGTGGCTTAATTTTAACCTTAGATTTACACAAAAACGAAAAAGTATTCTAACAATAAATTGACAACCAATAATAACAATAGTATCCTAAATATAGAAGAAGAGTTTTAATGCAGAAAGGTTTTGGATAGTTCATTTAATTTATTTAAGTTATATTTTGGAATGGTTTTAATGGGAAGATAATACCGGAAGAAAGCAAAAAATAAAGGTAAAAAAAGGATGGAAATAACAATATGGCAGATCGTATAAGTACTAAAGAACATGCAAGAATAAAAAGAGAGAAAAGGGAGCTTAAGAAAGATATTTTAAATGGAATTTCCATTCTAAATAACAAACTTGAGACTTTTGATTGTGCCATAATTTCATCTAAAAATTCAAAAGTTTCAGATAATGAAAACCTTAGAAGATTTACAAAGCTCCAATATCAATCAGTAGATAAAGGGTATTTAGATTTTGTTATAAAGGCAAATTCAAAAGAATCTAAAGAATATAGAGTACCGAGACTATATCCAGAAGATATTAACAATTCAGTTCAATGTCTGGTTGATTTTAAAGGAAATGAGAATTTAGAGAAATTATTAATATCTTGGGCAAAAGAATATGAGCAGGGTTCTGTTTTGTTCTCACCTGTCGAGGGGAATGCTGTTGAAATTGAAATAAACGGTGAAACTGTCTCTAAGAGAGAAATCACAGGGTTCAATAAACTTACAGTTTGTTCTGATTATATAGGTAAGCTATTAGAAAAACCTTTTAAATTTGAAGATGCCTTAATTCAAGAGTTTCCTCAACCTGTAAATATTATGGGAAAATGGTATTTCAATAGTTTAGCTAAGAGTCTTTAAAGCTTGAATGTACAATCGAAGTGCAACAAGCTCAGAAAGTAAGAATTGGCTCATATTGAA
>CAYWGU010000044.1:0-15251 GCA_964457975.1 uncultured Spirochaetaceae bacterium
AATATTTAAAAATTAAAGAACTTCTAGATTCAAAAATTATTGGGGATATTAGATTCGTAAGTTTAAAACAACTACGAAAAGTGGAACCTTCAGACTTAAAAAGGGAAAACTTACCATGGAGATTAATTGCTGACATTTCAGGTGGTGGTAAATTTCTAGATATGGGTGTCCATATGCTTGATTATTTAAGTTTCTTCTTTGGGAATATTATAGAACTTAAGGGTTCTGTTTCTAATCAGGGTGGATTTTATGAAGTCGAAGACACTGTAATGATCAATTATAAATTTGATAATGGTACTATAGGATCTGGAATTTTTTGTTATGTTTCAGATAAAGACGAAAACAAATGTGAAATTATAGGTAGTGATGGACGAATAACTTTTGATGTTCTGTCAGCTGATAGTTTAACAATAGAAAAAAATGGTAAAAAAGAAATTTTAACCTTTGATGTACCAGAAAATATAGCAATGCCTTATGAACAAGCTATTGTAAATGAATTAATTGGTAAAGAAAAATGTCATAATAATTTAGAAAATGCATTATTTCTAACAAAAGCAATAGAAGGTTTGATGCAAGATTACAGAGACGAAAATTTAAACAAATAATATTACAATAAATATTTAGTAAATAATTTAAGAGAGTCTACTACTGTGGCTCTTTTTTTATTTGTCGTTAGTTGATAAAAAAATATTAAGTTATTACATTATTGACGGTAAAGACTTCATGTAAAAATTAAGAGAAGCATAATAGATCGGTATGTACTCCTGTAGCTTTATACCTTTATATTGAATGAAACCTTTAGGTTATTCATATTTATTGTTGTAAAATAAACGTATCAAAACTGAATGAAGTTTTAATTTCCTTTTAATTAATTTGCAATATTATGTGATATTTGGTATAAAATATATTTTAATTTTAATGGTATATGAGCATAAAGCACCATTGAAAAAAGAGGAATTAACCAAATAGAAAGAATGTTATTATGTAGAAGAATCTCCATCGGTTGGCTTTTCCTAGTGTCTTTTAATTATTGAATAAATCCTTTTTTTAATATTTTTCTTCTTCAAACTCAGTAAAAATGATTATTCTTTTTTTTTCAGTTTTTTCTTGTGTTATAATGAAGGAGAGGTACAAATCATGATTGAAAAAATGCAATTCGGACGAACAGGACATATGAGCAGTCGGGTGATATTTGGAGCGGCAGCTCTAGGTAATGTAACACAGAAAGAAGCTGATGAAACCTATGAGCTTCTTAAGAAATATGACATCAACCATATTGATACCGCCCATAGTTATGGGGATGCTGAACTTAGAATTGGTCCTTGGATGAAAAGAGATAGGGATTCTTTCTTTCTTGCAACCAAGACTGACAAAAGGACTAAAAAGGAAGCGATGGAAGAGCTTCACCAATCGCTTGAAAAACTACATACCGACCATATCGATCTATGGCAGTTTCATTTTCTTGTTGATGAACAAGAGTGGGAGATTGCTATGGGAGAAGGCGGTGTTCTTGAAGCGGCTATTGAAGCGAAGCAGCAGGGCTTAATCAAACACATTGGTGTTACCGGACATGGAATTGGTGCCCCTAGAATGCACCGTCGAAGTCTAATGAAGTATGATTTCGATTCGGTGCTCTTTCCTTACAACTATACGATGATGCAAAATCCCCAATATAGTGCAGACGTGAATCAACTGACGGAGCTTTGTAAGCAACGAGGTGTTGCAGTTCAGACCATAAAGTCTCTTTCCAAAGGACCAATTGGGGATGATTTGAATCCTTATGCCACCTGGTATGAGCCCCTTACTGATCCTTTATCCATTTTCACCTCTGTTAATTGGGTATTGAAGAACCCTGAGGTCTTTCTTAACAGCACGGGCGACATTACTTTGCTACCGATTTTGTTACAAAAAGCTAGTGAACCCCTAATTATCCCTACAGATGAGGAGATGCAAGCTCTTGTCTCTGCGCAAGGTATAAGGCCTCTGTTTACTTAGAATCCACCAATATGATAAATCTTGGTAAAACTATTTCATTAGATAATAAAGTAGAAACCTATTGGAATTGTTTTTAATATCCTTTTTTCAAAGCTAATTTATAATTTTTTTTAAATTGTGTATGATATTAAATTCTAAGTATCTAAGTCATTCATTAAATCTTCAACGGTACCAAAAGGACCTACTAAATTTTTATTATTTGATGTTTCTGATAAAGCTTTTAAAGTGCTAACCTTTGGTGAATTAAGATTTACATTAAAAGGTAAACCTTGTTTTTGAATTACTAGGCGTAAAAAAAGATTAAATGCAGTACTCATATCAAGTCCTAGGCTAGATAGAATAGCTTGAGCTTCCAATTTTATTTCTTTATCAGTTCTTATTGTTATACTTGTATTATTACTCATTTTATATCCTCTTATAAGTACAATATATTCCTAGTGATTTGTAAAGTAAATACTTTTTATACTTGTTAGTACCATGTTGTTATAAGTGTTTACTTTATACTATTTTTTTTAGGTGGGAAATTATTGTGTTAAAATTAGGTATTGTGTTATAGGATTATCAAGCTTTATAATAAGATAACTTATAAAGATTTCGTTGAGTGGTTAACTAGTTATTTTAAAAGATTATACCTGCTCTTGATACCTTTAATTAATAATTGGAGATTTAGCATGCCGTTTAAAATTGTGCAAGATGATATTACAAGAATGAAGGTAGATGCGATTGTAAATTCTGCCAATCCTCATGCCATAATTGGTGGTGGAGTTGATTATGCTATACATGCAGCATCTGGGCCAGAACTAATTATTGCAAGAAAAAATATTGGTGAAATTTCTACTGGATCTGCATTCATAACCCCAGCTTTTGATTTAAAAGCTAAGTACGTTATTCATACTGTTGGACCTGTTTGGCGTGGAGGAACTGAAAATGAAGTTTCTTATGTTAGAGAATGTTACAAAAACTCTTTGCAGGTGGCACTTGAAAACAAATGTGATTCTATAGCATTTCCCTTAATTTCTGCAGGAATTTTTGGTTTTCCAAAAGCTAAATCATTGCAAATAGCATTATCGGTGATCAGTGAATTCTTACTTACACACGAAATGAAAGTTGTAATGGTTGTATTTGACCAGACTTTTAATTCATTATCAGAAGAATTGTTTTCCTCAGTTTCAAATTTTATAGAAGATAATTATTGTGAAGAACCTCTAGAAGACTACGATAAGTGCATTCTAAATGAAGAAATAGAAATTATAGAGAATAATAACCTACTTGCACCTAGTTTTCAGAATGATGAAATATGCACATCACATACCATTAATGCAAAAAGAAGCCTTGATGCTTTAATGAAGAACGTTGATGAAACCTTCTCACAATCACTATTAAGGCTAATCAATGAAAAAGACAAAACAGAAGTTCAGGTTTATAAAAAAGCAAATGTCGATCGCAAACTGTTCTCTAAAATTCGAAGCAACAAGTATTATAAACCAAGTAAGATTACAGCTATTTCCTTTGCAATTGCTTTGGAACTCAATTTGGATGAAACAAAAGACTTAATAAAGCGAGCAGGTTTTGCTTTTTCTCATTGTACCAAGTTTGATCTTATTATTGAGTATTTTATTGAAAGCGAAAACTACGATGTATTTGAAATAAATGAAGTATTGTTTTCTTTTAATCAATCACCTTTGGGGGTTTAATTTTGTCGCCTGGCACGCGACCATAGCAATCATTGTTTTCCTTATCATGTAATTACAATAATAATTACGGAGGCAAATATTATGAAAAACAATTTAACAGAAATCGTCTTTATTTTAGACAGAAGCGGATCCATGAGCGGTCTTGAAAGTGACACAATTGGTGGTTACAATTCGTTGCTAAAAAAACAAAAGGCAACTGCTGGGAAAGCTCTTATTTCAACTATTTTATTCGATAACTGTAGTGAGGTGCTAATTGATCGTATCTATTTAAAAGCTGTACCTTTTATGACAGAAAAGGAATATTCAACACAAGGTTGCACAGCACTTTTAGATGCAATCGGTGGTGCAATCAAGCATATTGGGAATATCCACAAATATGCCCGTGAAGAAGACCAACCAGAGAATACACTTTTCATTATTACTACCGATGGTTTGGAGAATGCAAGCCATAGATATAACTATGAAAGTGTTAAGAAGTTGATTGAACTAGAGAAAGAAAAATATGGTTGGGAGTTTATTTTCTTGGGTGCAAATATTGATGCAGTTGAAGTTGCAGGCCGCTTTGGAATATGTGCTGAACGTGCTGCAAACTATAATGCAGATGGTGAAGGAACCCAGTTGAATTATGCGATAATGAATGAAGAAATTCAGAATTTACGCATGAACAAGGGTATCAGTCATAATTGGAAAGATCGTATTGATAAGGATTATAAGAAAAGAAACAAGAAAAGCTAAAGTATTTAAGATGTTGAAGTCATAGTTATAACTCGAAAAGTTATAAAAACATAAAATACCCACAGTAGCGTTGTATTGAAAGCTACTAGTGGGTATTCTGCCTTAAATGAATATTTTAATGAGACATATAAATAAAACTGTTTTCATTCATAGCATTAATTTACAATTAACCTACAATTAACGTTCAATAACGGCTTTTTGTTAAATTGGACAAGTCTTTAACTGTGTGTTATAACAGGATTGATAATCAAGTGAGCCCGAACTGCACCAAGAGTTTATTATAAATCATAAAATATATGATGGTGTGAAATTTCTGGTTTGAATAATAAAATTTAATGCCTAAAATACTGAGTGTTAAGTAATTATGACGTAGATAGAATAAAAACATTTGAATAATAAGTTTGACAACCCAAAATATTAGAAGTATTCTAGAAAAAACAGGAAGAATATAAATGAAAAAAGTTCGTCGCAAATCTTTTATTTGTTTTATTATACTGCTAATAAGTTGCTCGATAGGAATAGTTGGAATTATGAGAACACAAGGTAATAGTAAAGAAGATGATTCAGATTTAAAGAAGAAATTAAGTAAAATACAATATGATGTAACTCAAAATGCAGCTACAGAAGCTCCTTTCAGTAGTGAATTTTATAACAGTGAAAAAAAAGGATTATATGTAGATATAGTTACAGGTGAGCCTTTATTTTTATCAACTGAAAAATTTGATAGTGGTTGTGGATGGCCAAGTTTTAGCAAGCCAATATCTGAAGAAGCCGTTAAATACAACAATGATAAAACTTATAATATGGTCAGAACAGAAGTAAAATCCAGCATAGGGGATTCTCACCTAGGTCATTTATTCGATGATGGTCCAGAGGAAGCTGGAGGCCTTAGATACTGCATTAATGGTGCTTCTCTAAAATTTATTCCTTTTGATAAGCTAAAAGATGAGGGTTATGAAGAGTACATTAAGTTGTTCTAAAAACTTAACTCCAATTTGATTTGCTTGTTGAGGAAAACATGTATGAAGGTTTCACTCTTGCACCAAAGAATATACCATCTCCTTTTTTGAGGTGGTACTATTATTTGCTGTTTTAAAGGATAGCTTTTAGAAAGATTGAAGAGTATTGCAATATCTTGCTGAGTCCTTAATTCTGCCAATCTTATTCATTTTATATTTTCGCCCATTTTGCTGCATTTAATTTGTTTCTTACTCTTTAACAATATGATAAAAGAATAGCCAAAATATAGTAAAAAGAAGAAGAGCAAAAACAATTGCTCTACCTTTTATAACTACTACTAAAGGAAGATCTTAAAAAAATCTTATAATTTCTTCAAATATCTTTTGTGTTTCAATTAGCTTATCTAGTTCAACAAACTCATTGACAATATGAGCACGATTTGAAGGAGTAGGACCAAAACCAATGGTTGGTATTTTTCTTTTTCCTGCAGATTCGCTACCATCAGTGCAGAAAGCGTATGTTCCAAAGGAAGGGCTTTCAATGGTGTCATTTATTTCAACTGCTTTTGTGATGGCTTTTGCTATTCTACTTCCTTTTTCAGTGTTCCAGGCAGGGAAAAACCTTAATGCTTCAAGAGTTTTTCCTGTGTAACAAACTTGTTTATCTGTTGCAAGTTCTACCTTGGCTTTAAAGTCTTTGTTTTCTTTTGTAAGTTTATCAAGAACCACGTTTATGCTATTTAATACACTCTCTTTTGTTTCCTCTATTGTAAGTCTTCGATCAACTGTGATTACACAATTGTCTGGAATTACAGAATTTCCAGGATAAGGAGAAGAGCAAATATCAGTTGGAACCATTATTCCCTTTCCAAGAATTTTGTCTTCTGGGCATTCAATATTAGGTAATTGTGTAAGGAAAAGATTCATATTATAAAGTGCATTAATACCTGCTTCTGGAAAAGCAGAATGAGCATTTTTTCCAAATGTGGTAATTTTTAATTCGGCTCTTCCTTTTTGACCCAGCATGATTTTCATATCTGAAGGTTCACCTAGGATAACAGCATCTATACTTAATTCATCCAGTACTTTCCCAAAACTAACGCCCTCAAAAATTTCCTCGTAGACAACTCCTACAACATAGAATGAACAGAAGTCACGGTTGCCACTGGCAATTAGATTACCACCAGCTTCAACCATAGCGCAGAGGGAACTCTTCATATCACATGTTCCTCTTCCGAACATTTTATTGTCTTCTATATAACCAGCAAAAGGATCATGACTCCATTCTTTAGGAGAAGGTATACCGACAGTATCCATATGTCCTTCAAAAAGAATGGTACCACTTTTATTACCTTTTACGTATCCAATAATATTCCCATAGGAGTCTATCCAAGCCTTATCAAAGTTAAGATATTCCATTTCACTTTTTACCAATTTTGCCATTTCTTCTTCATTGCCGGAAATACTTTTAGCTCTAATTGCTTTTTGTAAAAAAGTAACTACTCTTTGCTCTTCTAATTGCATTATTTTTCCTTAGACCCAATATTTAGGGGTTGTTGAAATTACTTGACAACCATCTACTGCTACAAGTGGATTTTGTTTGAATGTCTTCACACCAAATCTAGGTTTGTATGGTGATTTTTCAATGGCAAGATACCAATTTTCTCCAATTACATCATCACAATCTTGAACAAACCAAGGTTTTTCCCATGTAAGACCGATTCCATGACCCCAATGTGGAGGGAAGGCTGCATATAGTTGATTTGGATCATCCCCCGTTTTGCAGAGTTCACCTACTTTCATTCTAGATTTCACATGTTTGATAACTTCTTTTCATGCATCTATAACTAAACAATTGCATCTTTTTGTTCTTTGGAAGCTTGTCCTACAACAGTTGTTCTACCAACAATAACAATAACAAATATAACCTTTATTAACAAGAATAAAGTCTACTTTAAAAATTAAACCATCCTTTAAGAGATTTGTACAATCATAACCAGGTAAATCAGTGTTATGTAAAGCATCGGCATTCTCACCATAATTAGCTATTGTAAAATAAAGAATAGCCCCCATAGAATCGCACGATAGTTTTAATGAAATCTATGGAAGTCTAAAGTTCTGTAAAAGGCTATTTGATTAAATATTGGAATCTTTCAAATGTTTGAAATGTAAATTTATTGTATTCACAAAGACTTTTAAATGGAGAGTGATTTGATGAAATATCCTGAATTTTTTATCTAAAGAATGATTTTAGCTAACACTCACCATTTTAATTTACTAAACATATTCAAGTATAGAATGCAACAAGTTTGTTTATGATGAGTTGAATAAGCTAAGAGATAATTAAGAAATTAATTTCTGAGACAAGTAATAGGAACCACAAAAACGCCATCTTCTCTTTTGTATGCACATTCAGTACCTGTCAAAACCATTAGAAATGAAGGTCTTTTCATTGTTTCTGTATTTATTAATGATTCAAGTTTTTTCAGATTTTTTGCTCCTTCATCAATACAATCTGAATCAAAAAGTTTAATCTCAATTAATCCATAATAACCATTTCTTAAATGGACTACTGAATCAATCTCCAATCCATTACCGTCTCTATAGTGATATACCGTTCCTTTTAAGCTTTCTGCATAAATTCTTAAATCTCTTATGCACATTGCTTCAAAGAATAATCCAGCTGTTCTTAAATCATTAATTAAGTCGTTAGGTCCGATTTGTAAAGCTGCTGTCGCGATAGATGGATCGACAAAATATCTAGTAGGGGTTGTACGAATTGCAGTGTTCGATCTCAAATTGGGATTCCAAGCCTGTAAATCTTCAATTACATATAGTTTTTTTAAAGCATCAATATAAGAAGATATAGTATCTACATTTAAAACTGCAGGTTCTGAATGGTGTTCCATATCCCGCCTGATATTTGTTATAGTGCTTGCGGTTGCTATATTTCTAGATAATGATCTTAGCAAGGAATCTACCCTTTCTGGGGTTCGAGCAACTCCATCAACCTTAGACATATCAGATTGAATTAGCATTTCATAAAATTGTACAGATTGCTCTAATGCAATTTCGGGTTCTTGATTAATTGCTTTAGGCCAACCCCCTCTGCATATTAAAAAGAATAAATCTGCTAATTTTTTAGTTGATGTTCCTTCTATTCTTGATGGGTTTTTAAATAACTCTGTTAAAGAAACTTCACCTGTTGAATCGTTTGATTCATAAAGGGACATTGGCCGCATAACTAAATTAGTAATACGTCCTATTCCTGAATGCATTATTTTATCAGCAGCTGGCGGGACAGACGATCCTGTTAATATAAATTGATTAAATTTACCCCTTTTATCAACTTCAAATCGAATAGCATCCCAAATAAATGGAATAACTTGCCATTCAACTATTAATTTTGGTGTATCTCCTTCTAAAAATTTAGAAGGATTAATTTTAGCTAAAGAAATGTTTTGGTTTAGAGAAGCAGTATCTTGCATATAAATACAGCTTTTTGCGAATTGTCTCGCTGTTGTTGATTTACCACACCATTTAGGACCTTTTATACTTACCGCTCCTGAAGATTTGAGTTTGAATTCTAATAGATTATCATATATTCTTGGCATAAATTTAAACATTTTATATATCCTTTATATTTATACATTATAATAAAATATTGAAATAATCCAAGTTGTTTCCGTTAGTTATGGCATAATCGTTCCGTGAATAAATTATTGATTATTATTTTTGAAATTTGTTTATTTAAAAATTTAGTTTTTACAAAGATAACCGTTTATGGTACATTATAAATGTTTTGAGGTTACCATGAATAGAAATGAAGTAGAAAAAGCAATTAATGAATTTGAAAAGCGCTCTGAACTTTTGGATAGCTCAAAACATTCAGGTCATATTTATAGGAAATATGATTGTTTAAATATATTTATATCTGATGCTAATTATCTAAAAAATCTAGATGTTGAAATTAATGATAGTATGAAATCCTTTACTTTCCAAAGAAAGGATTTTCAATATGTAAATCTATCTAAGGATGAATTGCTTACATATATTGCAGCAAGAACAGCCTTTAGGAATGGAAAATTACCAAATATATCGCGTTTGGAATTTTTAATATATATTTATGTATTTGAGATAGTTAGTGGGATTCATGGTGATGGATATAAGACCAAAAGAGACATGCTAGACACCCTAATGAAACTATTTCCCTTCAACGTCTCTAAATATGACAAAGTGTTTATTGAAGTTTACGAAGTTCTGTTTTTACAGTATCATTATCTCTTTGATATTGATGAATATTTTAAAAGTATACCTCTTAATTTGTTTGAAGGTTGTAGTTTTATATATGATGGAAAAATACCTGTTAAATATATGACTACGGATGAGATATTTCATCTCACAAATGAGTATATTTATAAGAAAAAAATCAATAAAACCTATAACTTAAATGATAAAATTATATTTGATGAGTGCTTTGATTATGTAAGAGAAACTGTTGATTATAAAATAAAGGAACAAGGCCTTTCTATAACAACAATTGATAATATAATTAAATATGAATTACAATTTGTGTGGGTTTGTCCCTATAAAAATATGATGGTAGCTTATCCTCAGAGAGTGGATTTAAAACTTACCGATAGTAAAAACAAGATGCATTATTTTCATTATGGATTTCATTCAACCATGAAATATAAATCAATGGAATTAAGGTCAGAAGCTGTTTATGAAATTACTGAATATATAATGAATTCTTTGAATTTAGATCTAAAAAAGCAACGTTCCAATGAATATGCATATTGGCTATCAAAGGCTTCAAAATCCCTAGCAGCTTTAATTAAGGATGCAGTTGTTGAATGGGTAGGAGATCATCCTTATGCTAATAAATATAATGAGATTTCTGCAATTGAATTACAAACGAAAATTCAAGAATACAATGAAAACCCAGAGAAGGTAAAAAATCTTGGCTCTATAGTTGAAGCTATAGGTCTATCAGGTAATATAACCTTAGATTCATATGATGATGGAATACTCTTGGTTCATAAATATATAGAAAGAGCTATCAGTAAAAATGAATTAAGTGGGCGGTATACAAAGTTTGAAGAATTCTATAATAAAACCATCAATCCCAATGATAGATCTATAGATTTGTTTCTAATTGATGCAATCAAACTCAAGGATATCGATTGCTGTGTAATTAGAAAAACTGCTGTATGTCATTTTTCAAAAGACTTGATTCAATATTATCTTTTAAAGTTTGATAGTCTGTTTGGATATTTTGGATTTAGAACCCAAATAAGAGGTAATATTGTTCCGGTAGTTAATAAGTATTCAGAATACTTGATGCTATATTTAACAGAAATTGTAAATGGTGTGCATGGTGATAGCTATATTGCAAAACGCTCTTTATTGGATAATACATTGTTTTTGGCAAATGAAAAAGCAACATATAAAGAGCTACTAACTGAGGCTTATGAAATACTGTATCTGCAGCATTGCAAAGAACTTGATTATGAATTATACCAAAGGAGTATTTCCTTATCAATATTTGTAGGATATCAATTTACAAAGAAAAAAGATGTCAATATTTATTCTCCTTCCATGGAACATGTGTTTATGGAGATGGTAAGTGGTATAGCTATCTATGAATCAAAAGATAGATTTTTATTAAAAGCCAGTTTTGATTTTGTAATCAATGAAATTTGTGATAAAGACATTAGTGTGGAAGGGTTTAATTTAATCAATTTGTTTAAATTTAATACACTAAAATGTGATAATTACCAATTGAAAAAAATAAAGGCTAAATATCCTGAAGATCTTGTAATTAATTTTGTTGATGATTTGCAAGTTTTCCATTTAATATATAAAGGTGTTCATTCAAAATATCATTACTACTATGAACCATTGCAGAAAAGCAGAATATTGTTTCTTTTAAATCATATCCTATATTCTTTATACAAATACTGTGGTGGAGCGGATGAACTCGATAATCCTTACTCCACTTTATGGGCACTCTATAATAGATCTGAACTACCAGTAAGTGATCAGAATATTATTGATACCGCAGTTTTTAAATGGGTAAGTAAAGATAAGAAACATTTAAGTAAGGTTCTTAAAGCTTCAGCTGATTTTGGAATTAAATATTGGTTTGAAAAAAATGTTATTAAAAAGGTAAAAAAGACTCCAGAAATACCTCTTGAAGTAAAGTGCAATCTTGATATTTCAGATGTTGAAGCAGTTAGAAAGGCTAGTAATAAAATACAAGAGAAGTTGATCATTGAAGATGAAATTGAAACTAAAGAACTAAAATCATTAAATAAAACTAAAAAGAAGGAAGAAGAAGTTGATAATGATGGAACACTCCATTATGTTGTAAAAAGTATGACATCATTTGATGGAACTATATTAAATCTTTTGATTGATTTTAAAGTAAATCAAGCTATTGAATTAGCCAAAATTGAAGGTGTCTCTCTTGAGTTAATAGTTGATAGAATTAATGAATTGAGCATGCAATGCATTGAAGATGTTTTAATTATTAACAATGAAGTTGTTAATGATTACCTATCTGATTTAGTAATTGCTCTGAAAAGAAAAAGGAATTAAAATTTATGAATAATAAAAAAACAGCAACAACAATTGATGAGATCAATACTTTTGATTCTTATGAAGCTATTAAGAATTTTGTAAACAATTATTTAACTAAGACAAATAAGACAAACAATAAGTCTCCTAAAAAAGAATCTAATGATAACTCAATTAAGGTATTTATAAAAAATGCCAATTTGTTGAAGAATTATGACAGCACAGTTCTCAAGAAAACAACAGTTTTTCATTTTTCTAAAAATATAATTCAATATTATTTATTAAATGAAGCTCGTTTGATTGCCTATGTTGGTTTTCGAACTCAGGTAAGAAATGAGGTTGTTCCAACTATAAATAAATTCAATGAATTTCTACTTCTATATTTAATGGAAATTGTTAATGGTATTTATGGTGATACATATGATGAAAAACGATGTATGTTGGATAAAACACTATATTTAGCAAATGAGAAGAAAAGCTATCGAGAGTTGATTATAGAAGCATATGAGATACTATATCTGCAATATAGTAAAGATTTGGAATTAAATTCATTTCAAAAAGGTATATCTCTATCAGTATTCGAAGGTTATAAATTTGTAGATAAAAATTATACCAATGTATATGAACCAACAGCTGAGCATTTGTTTAAAGAACTAGGTCCTTATTTAACTGGTTCATATGATAAAGATAGTAAATCAAGGCTAAAGGCTAGTTTTGATTTTGTTTATTATGAATTAAAGGAAGATGATTTGTATAATATTGGTGGACAGGGCATTGATGAAATATTTGCGTTTGAATCTGAAGAAATTGCCGATTCCCCATTGAACAAGATTAAAGCGCTATATCCTACAGCTATTCAACTCTTCTTTGTAGATAATGATGGAGAATTTCATTTTATCAAAAAAGGTGCTCATGGTAAAAAAATATATTTTCATGAGTACAGACGAAAGATGTTAATAGAATATGTGTTTGAAAGTATAATGGTGTCCCTTGAAAAGTTCTGCAGTGATTATGAATATGATGACGATGATGAATATGGAAATCTTGATAATTCTGCTATGGCGGATAGATTAAAGGCTAACATATTTGGAAATTATGACCCTGAAGAAATGCAACAATTGATTGATGATGCTGTAGAGAGATGGGTTTCTACAGATCCAAAATTTCTCAAAGTTCTCTGCTCGTTACCCTTTGACATCATAGATGATTGGATGGAAGAACATAAATTTGATCCTACCACCATTCCTCCTAGAAAGGAAAAAGAATTAAAAGGTGATAATAAAACAAATAATACAAAAGAACTTAAAGATGGTGAAATTTCTCAATCTGATATAAAGAAATTTGTTAAAAGGTTGGATGAAATGCAGTTCGGAGTTATTTGCATATTCCTTAATTTAAGCCAGTATTTAGGACCTGGATCTGATACACGTAATAATCCTTTTATCACCATTCAAATAATTTCGATTAATAAAATAAGTTCCAAAATATTTGGGGAAGACATTATTCAGAAGAATAAAATTGTAGATAAATATAAGAAAATGCTCATCAAAGAAATTGTAGGTTAAAGACAGATATTTATCTGATTAAAACTTTTACCTAGAAGAGGTTATATGAAAGAAGAAGATAGAGATAGAATTGAAAGTCTCATAGAATTATATGGGTACCGACATGAGGTAGAAGAGGTAAACTTAGAAACTGTTTTTTTGTCTCATCTCTATCATAAAAACGAATCCTCTAAAGATGTAAAAGAGTATCGTTCAAATCAAATGGGAACCTTTGTAATTGATGCTCAATTATTATTGGATTTATATTATGATGAAGAGACAAGTTGCAGTGATCCTAAATTCAAGGGAAGTACACCTCAATATTATTATTTAAGTGATGAGCAATTACTTAATTACTTGACCTTTAGATGGAAAATTAAAAAAGGAGTTAAGCCAAATAATAACCATTCAAATTTCTTGACTCTTTATCTTATGGAAATTATCAATGGGTTGTATGGAAATGATTTTAAAACAAAAAAGACTCTGCTAGATGCCACTCTTTCTTTATATCCTAAAGGTGTGAAATTAAGAAATATAATAAAAGAAGCCTATGAAATATTGTATATTCAATATAATGATTTTTTATCAATAGAAGAGTATAAAAGCTGCGTTGATTTACCCATTTTAGTTGATTTTAGTTTTCTGCCATTTGAGCAAAATCTCGAAGATGGAAAACGAATGATTCCTAGTTTTGAAGATATTTTTAAAATGGTGAAGGTCAAGAAAAAACTATATTTAACTGATACAGAGGAATACTTAATTATATCAAGTTATTTGTATTTGTATAAAATGGTTAATGATCAAATAGTAATGAATAACTATGATTCACTTGATGATATGACTGCTTGTACTTTGAAGCTAACTTCAAATGGTGTTTTCAACAAATTAAAAACAACTTTTACAATGAGTAATATTTGTACCTTTATTTTAAAACCAGATAATGTAGAGGATATTGTATTTGGAAATCATTATTCTTTTGAAATGAAATATACTGCTAGACAACAATATGATATTCTTCTTTTCTTTAACTATCAATTAAATTCTATAAAGTTTTGGTGCGGTGACAATTCTTCAAGTGATTATCCTTCTAGAATAAAATTAGATTCTGAAAATTACAACGAACAGGTTGAAATTGATGATGCCATCCAGCAATGGGTACTCAAAATCCCGCTGTTTAGGAATAGCTTGAAATGTTCTGCTGAAGAATTAATTCAAAGGCTTAATCAGGCAACTTTTAAACTTAATATAGATGATGTGGGTAAGGTTCGAAAAGATAGCCATGAAATACAGAACAAGTTAATTATAGAAGATGAAACTGATGAATTTCCAATCCAAAAAAATAACAATCTTAAAATAAAAGACACAGCAGTTGATGATACAATTGGCGGTTTATGCAATTGCTTAAATATGTTGCAGAAAATGGTACTCCTTTTGTTATTAGAAGATGGGGTAATTGCTGTTGAAGTTCTGCTAGCTAAAGAAAAAAAAATGTTATCTCCAATGATTGATGAAATCAATGAATTGAGTACTGGTATAATTGGTGATGTTATAATAATAGATTATCAAGTGGCAGAAGATTATAAAGAGGAGCTTCTTAAAGAGCTATCACAATATAAATAAAAGTTAAATATCATGAATATCGATATATCTGAAGGTGTTTGTGATTGTGAAATGGATTAATAATTTAATTTTTACCCTGTAAGGTATATTTATGATTTTTACCCTGTAAGGTATATTTACAT
>CAYWGU010000044.1:15351-22237 GCA_964457975.1 uncultured Spirochaetaceae bacterium
ATTTTTACCCTGTAAGGTATATTTATGATTTTTACCCTGTAAGGTATATTTACATTATTCTAATTATATTATATCGTTTATATATGAGAAATAGAATAATCAGATCAGAATTACAATTAGGACCACTTTTAAAGGATATTCGTTTAGAAAATGAATTTACTCAAGCAGACTTGAGTGAGAAAACTAGTATATTACAAAAAACAATCTCAGCACTAGAAAATGGCAATACTCGTAGTACGTTAAAAAGCTTTTTAAATTACATTAATGGTTGTAATTATCACATGGAATTGGTCAAAAATGATGATGATAATACTGTTGGAGAGGAATGGTGAGAAAATTATATGTTGCAATGAATAATTCGTTGGTTGGTATATGGGAGCATAAATCAAGTGGTGAAGAATCTTTTCAATATTTAGATTCTTGGATAGGATCTCCTCTTTCTAGAGGTATATCCTTATCCTTACCTGTAGTTAAAAAGAAATATACTAATTATAAGGTGAAGAACTTTTTTTCTAATTTAATCCCTGAAAGAGAAAATGTAATTGAAGCTATTCAAAGAAGATATAAAATTTCTACAAATGACTCTTTTGATTTGCTTAATGTAATAGGTGAGGATTGTATTGGAGCTATTCAAATTTCAGCTAATCCTGATTTTTTAACCCATCGGAAAGAAATAGAAGGAACTATTCTTTCAGATGGTGAAATAGCTAGAATACTTAGAAGTTTAAGAATACCAAATTTAGATAATGATAAAGATGAATTTGATTTTAGCTTTTCTTTGACAGGGGTTCAGGAAAAAACTGCCTTCCTTTTTCATCATGGAAATTGGATGATTCCTAATAGAGGCTCTGCTACCACTCATATTTTTAAAACACCTATAGGAAAGATTCCAGGCTACATTGATTTATCAAATTCAGTTGAAAATGAATGGTATACCGGAAAATTCTTTAGCAATATGAAATTGGAAACTGCATCATCTCAAATGCTTACATTTGAAGATCAAAAGGTCTTGGTTGTTGAACGATTTGATAGAATTTGTAATGAGGATTCTATTGTTAGATTACCTCAAGAGGATTTTTGCCAAGTTTTGGGTATATCCGCTCAACAAAAATATCAAAGTGATGGTGGTCCCAATGCAAAGGAAGTTTTTGATATTTTAAAAACTTCCAGCAATTCAAAAGATTCTGAAACCTTCTTTAAGTCCTTGATTGTAAGTTGGATTGTAGGATCTACTGATGCTCATGCAAAAAACTATAGCATCTTCATTGAAAAGAATAACTCCTATAGACTTACACCTTTTTATGATGTTATGTCATTTTTCCCTTATGTAGGTACTGCCAATAATCAAGTTCATGAATCAAAACTAAAACTTGCCATGTCGGCTAGAGGAACCTCTGGGAATAAATATAATATTGGACAAATTGGTAGAAGAAATTGGGAGATGACTGGAAAATATTTAGGTCTTTCTTCTGCGTCAACACAAAACGTCATTGAGGATGTTATTGAAATGGTGCCAACAGCCTTAGATAAAACAAATAATGAACTTCCAAAAGATTTCCCAGCCGATATATCAGAACCAATAACAACTTATGTAAATAAATATCTGAAACGATTGAAATTATCTATTACAAAGTAGCAATAATTACCTATAAGCAACGAAATACCATTTCTTTATTGACGATATGGTTTTATAATTAATTATAATTATAAATAAGAAGGGTTGGTATGAGTTTTAACAAGCATGATTTAACTAGAAATGAATTTATGATAAAAAAACAGGGTTATGATTGGTGGTGGCACTCTTTTTCTGCAATAGACGATATAACTAAAGAAGAGAAAGCTTTCTTTATTGAATACTTTTTGATAAATCCATCATTATCTAAGGATATACCTGTTTTAGGACAGTTACCTGAAAATAAAGCAAATCATATAAAACCTTCATACCTGATGGTAAAAGGGGGAACCTGGGGAAGTGATGCAAAACAACTTCATAGGTTTTTTGCTTGGAAAGATGTTAGTGTTAAAGCAAATGCTCCCTTCTCAATAAAAGCTGATGATTGTATTGTATGTGATAAAAAGTTAGCAGGAAGTATTGAGGTAAGCAAAGAGGATTCAATAAACAATCCGGCGTTGATGTGCGATTCTGGATCAATGTCTTGGGATTTAACTGTAGATAAGATGATTACCTTTAATGTTGGCTATGGAACAAGCAAGCCAATTAGAACTCTCAATGTCTTTGAAATGGCTTGGCATGCTGAAGGAATGAAATCTCAATACAGTGGAACTGTTATTTACAATGGTAAGAAGTACAATGTAATTAAAGATAAATCATTTGGTTATGCAGATAAGAATTGGGGTAAGGGGTTTACCTCTCCCTGGGTCTGGTTATCTTCAAACAACTTGAAAAGCAATATAACAGGAAAAACTCTCAACAACAGTGTTTTTGATATTGGTGGTGGGTGTCCTAAAATATTGAATATTTCCTTAGAGAGAAAGTTATTATCTGCCTTTTACTATGAAGGTCGAGAATTTGAATTCAACTTTTCAAAGTTCTGGACACATACTAAAACCATATTTGATTGCAAAATCATTGATGATGAAATGGTATGGAATATAAATCAACAATCTTCTGATGGTAAAATTGAAGTCCTTCTTAAATGCAAAGTAAGCGATATGCTATTTGTAAATTATGAAGCTCCTGATGGATCTAAAAAACATAATAAACTCTATAATGGTGGAAATGGTTATGGCACCATAAAACTATATGAGAAAAAAAAGGGAAAGTACAATATTGTTGATGATATTGATGTCAAAAATCTTGGTTGTGAATATGGAGAATATAGCAAGTAGTTTTCATTATTACAACTTATTATAAAACTTTTCTGACTTAACTTGTACAAACAATCTGAAATTGTTATGATTTTAATAATTCTTGGAGGCCTTAATAAACGCAATAGATGTTTATTATGATTCTGTAGTCATCCGAAATAAACAAATACATTTTTATTTTAAGGAGTTTCCTATGAATGACACAGGAAAAAAAAACCATGCAAAAGGGGTGGACTATATAGTTAAGGTCCTAAATGGCATGGCTCAGGGATTATTTGCGTCTCTTATAATCGGATTGATTATAAAGCAGATTGGATCTTTAACATCAATTACTCTTCTGATTCAATTTGGTAAGATTGCTCAATACCTAACAGGTCCAGCAATTGGTGTTGGTGTTGCAATGAGTGTTGGAGCAAGCCCACTTGGAGTGTTTTGCTCTGCGGTAGCAGGTGCCATTGGTGCAGGAACGTTTGTTTTAGATCCAACTGGAGCATTAATCCATCTTGCAATTGGAGAACCTGTTGGAGCACTTTGTGCTTCTCTTGCAGGTGCTGAAGCCTCAAAAAGAGTTGCAGGAAAGACCAAGGTAGACATTATCCTAGTTCCTCTTGTAACCATACTTGTTGGTGGGTTTGTTGGAACTTTCCTATCACCAGCAATTACTGCAATGATGAAGGCTTTGGGGCTTTTCATAAACAATCTTACAACTCTGTATCCTCTTCCAATGGGAATATTGGTATCTGTTGTAGTTGGAATTGTTTTAACGCTTCCAATATCCTCAGCTGCTATTTGCATAAGTCTGCATTTATCAGGTTTGGCAGCAGGTGCTGCAACTGTTGGATGTTGTTGTCAGATGATAGGCTTTGCCTGCTCTTCTTATAGAGAGAATGGAATATCTGGTTTGATTAGCCAAGGTCTTGGAACCAGCATGCTTCAAATCCCAAACATAATTCTTAACTGGAAGGTTTGGATTCCACCAACATTAACAGCTGCATTGGTAGGTCCTCTTTCCACTCTTATATTCAAGATGGAAAATAATGCAGCAGGCTCTGGAATGGGAACTAGTGGACTTGTTGGACAGTTCAATACCATATCAACAATGGGGAACTCAGCCTTTGCTCCAATGATTCTTCTACATTTTATTCTTCCTGCAATCCTATCAATTGTTATCAGTGAATACATGAGAGCAAAGGGTTGGATTAAATATGGTGATTTAGCACTTGATGTTAAATGATAAAATCAATTCTATAAGTTAATAAATTGGCACTGCCCTTTTAAAAAGGGTTGATGTCAATTTTACTAAAAAGTCAATTTAATTTTCTTTTAATTGCTTGTGCTGATTGTATTTAATATGATGAAATAATTTTAAATTGCATAATTGAGAATTTAAGTGAGCATAAATAAACAGCTTAAAAGCTGATGCTTAAAGCTGTTTGCTATATTTAATTTGATTTAGTAATTATTTTCTGCTGTAATTGATTTTATAAATGGAATCAAAACTGCAAGTGCATTTTCATTTTGTCCACCTTCAGGAATTATTATATCTGCATATTCTTTCGTAGGTTCAATGAAACTTAAATGTCCAGGTCTAACAACTTCAATGTATTGCTTAATAACACTTTCAACTGTTCTTCCTCTGTCCGCTATATCACGTTGGAGACGTCTTGTGAATCTTATATCTGCTGGAGTATCAATGAAAAGCTTTAAATCAAGTAATTCTCGTATGGAATTATCATAAAGTATCATCAAACCTTCTAAAATGACCAACTTGCAAGGTTCAATATGAATTGTCTTTTCACTTCGTTTATTTTGAACAAAATCATATGTTGGCATATCAATTGCCTTACCTGCTTTTAGAGCAAATAAATGTTCCTGCAATAGTTTCATATCAAATGCATCCGGATGATCCCAGTTGAAAGCAGTTATGTTGTGATTGTTTACATATGTTGCACTCTTGTAATAGTTATCCTGCGGAATGAATGCGAAATCACTACATACTTCACTTATCTTTCTTACAACTGTTGATTTACCTGATCCCGATCCACCTGTTACGCCAATAATTTTAACTTGCATTAAAAGTCTCCATAAATTTAGTTAGGAATAAAATAATACTTTTCAAGGTATTTGTCTATCAGATATAAACATATAGTTTATTAAAAAATCAATAAAGTCCTGTAATGTATTAATTATACAACTTTATATTTGAATGTTTTTACTCTTATGTTTATAATTGAATTAATGAACAAAATAAACAATATAAAGGCATTGATATTTGATTTAGATGGAACGCTTCTATCTTCAAATAAATCAATTGCGCCTAAGACCTTACAAAGTCTTATTTCTTTAAAGAACCAGGGCATGAAAATTATAATTGCGACGGGAAGAACTCCATTAGCATGCATGCATAAGTTAATGCAACTAAATCTAAAAACTCCAATGGCGTGTGCCAATGGTTCATGCATATATGATCCAGAGGCAAACTCTCCTGTGAAAGAGGTTTCAGTTATCGCCACTTCAATAGAGAGACTTCTTAAAATAGCACAGGAAACAAATAAGAGAGTTTTACTCTATACCTTAAAGCATACATATGTTCCTGAAGAATTTATAAAGAGTTACCGTGAAATATCAGATGCTAAAGAATCAGATGAAGTATTTGATTCCATTGTACCTTTAGAATCCTTTAAGATTGGTGATGAGTTGGTCTATAAAGTCATTATTCATTCTAATAATATTGGGTATGATACAGACTTTATAAAATACATAAAAAATAATATAGATGATTTGGAGCAAGATTTATTTTTAACCTTTGCTCATCCAGATTTCTTAGAAATTGTTGATAAAAGCATAAATAAATATGACTCACTTTCAGGTATCCTTAAGTCTCTTAACATAAAAGATGATGAGGTAATTGCGTTTGGAGATGGTGTAAATGACATTGAAATGCTTGGTAAATTTTCGTATTCAGTTGCAATGAATAATGCCAGTGATGAGGTAAAGAAAGTTGCAACTTTTACAACAGATTCAAATGATGATGAAGGCATATATAAATTCTTAAAGAAGAATGATTTAATATAATTATAAATTAGGAGCATTGATAAATGAAAGTAACGACAGTATATTTTTCACCAACAAAAACAACAAAAAAAGGTGTTGAAGCAATAGGTAAAGCATTGGATGAAAATGCAAAAAACATTGATATAACAAAATATAATAGTGTTAAAGATAATGTATCTTTAGAGGATCAAGATGTAGTTGTATTTGGTGTACCCGTTTATGGTGGACGTATCTTTGAAGGTGCAACACAAAGGTTGAATAATTTTAAAGGAAATAACACACCATGTGTGGTTGTCGCAACATATGGTAAGAAAGCAGTTGATGATGCTCTTCTTGAATTATCAGATACTGTTAAATCGAATGGTTTTGTACCAATTGCAGGTGCAGCCCTTATTGGAGAGCATACATACGGAACCATTGAAGTTGGACGACCTAATGAAGACGATCTAAAAGAAGATTTTAAATTTGCCAAAGATGTATTGAAAAAACTTAATGCTAATGATTTAACAGAAGTAGAAGTTCCAGGTAATAGGCCTTACAAGAATGGTGCAACAAAAGGTGGTGCTTTTACTCCATTAACAAGTGATAAATGCATCAGTTGTGGTTTATGTGCTAAAGAATGTCCTATGGGTGCAATCGATATGCAGGACTTTAAAATAATTGATGCTGAAAAATGTATTTCATGTTTCAGGTGTATTAGAATTTGTCCTGTTGGTGCAAAAAATGCAGAGTATGATGATTATCTTAACTTTGCAAAAAGTTTCACGGATAGAGTTAATAAATTAACTAATGTTAATGAATATTTTGGAATTTAATTAATTCCTAATTAGAATCAGTTGTAATAAAAAGGTATACACATATTAAACTTTTGATGTTTATTGTAGGTATACCTTTTTCTTATTTGCTTATTTGGTTTTTTCTTGAATTACTTCAGGCATCTAATTGAATAATCTCCAAGACAAAGAAATCCTCTAGAATATTACTTCTAGAGGAGTATCAAAAA
>CAYWGU010000045.1:0-6870 GCA_964457975.1 uncultured Spirochaetaceae bacterium
GTCCAAAATTGCATTACCCAAGTAATACCGATTACGCCCATTACATACTGACCTTCAGCACCTATGTTCCAAAATTTAAGACGGAATGCAATTCCAACAGATAAGCCACACATCAATAGAGGTAGCATTTTTATTATTGTGTATTGAATCTTCATAGGAGATCCAAAAGCACCTTGAATTATTGCTGAATATGTTTGTAAAGGATTTGCATTACAACTAAGAAGAACTACTGCTCCTAGCAATGCAGATATTACCAAACTTAATATAGGTACAAGAATTTGCATTCTTTTAGATTTTTGATTTCTTTTTTCTATTACAAATCTCATATCTCACTCCTTTCAACACCAGCCATTAGTAGACCAATTTTTTCGGTTGTTGCATCTTTTGTGTTCATGACATCCATAATTCTTCCTTCATACATAACTGCAATTTTATCACTTACCATTAGCAGCTCTTCAAGTTCCTCACTAACATAAAGTATTGCTGCACCTTTATCTCTTTGTTCAATAATATTTTTTCTAACAGATTCTGTTGCCCCAACATCCAAACCACGGGATGGATATACTGCAATTAATATACCTTTGCAGGAGTCAATTTCTCTAGCAAGGATGGTCTTTTGAATATTACCGCCTGAAAGAAATTTAGCCTCTGTATTTTGGGTTGGCGTTTTAATTGTAAATTGATCAATTAGTTTTTTTGCAAAAATTCGTATATGTGAGCGATTAACAATGTTGTGATCTGATAATTCAGGTGTTCTATATTTTTTCATAGAAAGGTTATCACCAACACTCATAGCACCAACAATACCCATCTTGTTACGATCTGCTGGAATATGACTTACTCCGGAGTTTATAATTTGTAGAGGAGTATGATTTGTTAAATCATTTCCGTTAAGCATTATTTTTCCACAGTTCACTCTTCTAAGGCCTGTTATTACTTCGCTTAGTGCTTGTTGTCCATTACCTGCAACACCTGCAATACCAACAATTTCACCTGCTCTTATTTTCAAATTAACATTATCAAGTAAAGGACGAACTGCTATTTTGTTTTCGCATCTAACACCCTTTAATTCTACTTTAACTTCTCCGGGGTTGTATTCACCCTTATCAAGAGAGAACAATACATCGCGACCTACCATAAGGTTTGCAATGTCTTGAAGTTTTGTGATGGTTGAAGTAGCTCTTATACCTACACTTTTACCTTTACGTAAAACTTGTACAGTATCAGAGAATTCAAGTACTTCATTCATTTTATGAGTGATAAATATAGCACTCTTTCCTTCACTTAACATTTTTTTTATAATTAAGTTTAATTCTTTTGATTCGCCAGGAGTTAAAACAGCGGTTGGTTCATCTAATATGAGGATATTTGCACCACGATATAATAATTTAAGTATTTCTACTCTTTGTTGTTCTCCAACAGTTAAATCATTTATGATGCTAGCAGGATTTACACCTAAATCATACTTTTTACTTAATTCAATAACTTTTTTACTTATCTTGCTGAAATCTGGTCTGACTTCTAAATCAGGAAGTCCCAATACAATATTTTCAGCAACTGAGAGATTTCCAACCAACATGAATTCTTGGTGAATCATACCTATACCAAGTGCCATTGAATCTTGTGGTGAGTTTATGTTTGCTTGCTTTCCATTAACAAATATTTCACCTTTATCAGGTCGATAAAGTCCAACAAGCATATTCATTAAAGTAGATTTACCAGCACCATTTTCACCTAATAATGCAAGTACCTCACCTTGTTGTAGTACTAAATCTACATCTTCATTAGCAATTACGCCAGGAAATGTCTTGGTGATATTCTTCATTTGGACGACAGGGGTTTTTTCCATAGTATTTCCATTTATAGTTTAAGTTTCAAAATAAAAAATAGGAGTGGAAAAAGTCCACTCCTATTAACCGTTTTTAATAGTGAGTTAATTCATTATTATATTAATTTACAGTACCAACAACGCCATCAACAAACCAACCGATTGAAAGCATATCGCCATCGCTCATCTTTTGACCAGCAGTTTGTCTTACTTTGCCGGTATTATCTTTGATTTCACCCCAGAATACATCAAATGTATCTGCAGCCATTTCTGCTTCAATTGCAACAATTTCAGCTTGGAAGTTTTTAGGTACTAGAGGAGAAATAGCAGATAATTTGATCATGTCATCATCAAGTCCACCCCAATAAGATTGAGTTTCCCATGTACCATCAATTGCAGCTTCAATTTCAGGAACCATGTAGTTACCCCAATTCCACATTGGTGAAACTAGAACATGATCAGAATCGATGATTGATGCAAAATCTGCATTGTAACCAATAGAATATTTACCTCTTTCAACAGCAGCCTTTGCAGGTTCTGTTGTATCTTGGTGTTGAGCAATAACATCACAACCAGCATCAAGTAGAGATACAGCACCCTGTCTTTCTAATGATGGATCAAACCATGTGTTTGTCCAAACAACTCTAACAGATGCTTTAGGATTAACTCTTTTTGCACCTAGTGTAAAAGCGTTTATACCACGAACAACTTCAGGAGTGTTATAAGCACCTACAAAACCAATTTGGCCAGAATCGCTCATTTTAGCAGCAATCATACCTGATAGGTAACGCATTTGGTACATTCTACCAAAGTAGTTGGACATATTAGGGTTTGATAAATAACCAGAACAATGTTCAAAATAAACTTCTGGATGATTTTTTGCTACATTTAACATATATTCTTGATAGTTATATGAGTTAGCAAAGATGATTTTACAACCAGCATCAATTAAGTTTTCCATTGCTCTTTCACTTTCTTCATTCTCAGGAACATTATCCATACGGATTACTTCAATTTTGTCTCCCAATTTTTTTTCAGCAGCAATTGTGCCTTGATCATGCATGTAAGAATAACCAAAGTCGCCAGGTGCTGAGATGTAAATTACACCAACTTTTAAAGGTGCATCCTTTTTGGTTTCTGTTGTTGTCTCACTTGAGCCTTGGGCAAAAGTGGTTGTCATTGCAATTAATGCAATAGTAAGTAGAGCTAATAATTTTTTCATTACAGTTTCCTCCAATAAAACTTTTCGAGAAGCTTGAAATTGAGTACAATAAATAGTTTATCTCTCCAAACTTCTTATTCACGTAATAAATGGTATAGTTTTTACCTTTTTTATAATTATAAATTAGTATGGTTTTGTTGTCAAAAGGTAATGAAATACATAGGTCTATTCGTTAATGTTAATATTTTGTTGCAAAATATAGCTCTTGGTAATAAAATATAGGATAAATTGCAACTTACCTAATTTTTGTAGAATTTATGCAACCAATTATAACAAAAAAAGGAATAAATATATATTTCTGTTGCGTGAAAATGCATTGTTTCGCGTATTTTTAGGCATAAAATAGTTTATTTTGTTTGAATGTTGATGTATTGGAAAAATATCTTTAAGATTTTAGTAACTATTTGTTAAGCTTAATTGGAAATATAATACCATTATTGTAAAAAAAAAATCATATTCAACAAGAATTGTTAAAAGTTATTTTAAGGGGGAAATAAATGATAAAATTTATTATTTAAACTTTTAATACAAATTAATTATAACTAAATCATACAAAAAAAGGCATAATAAAATATTGTTTAAAATATGAAATTAAAGAAATGGTTTTTTTTAGTCTATTTTGTACAAAATAAAATAAAGTGTATAATTAAATTTGTAAATATGGTAACTTTTCTAGCAAGTAAATGTTATAATTGTTAAGTGGATATATTTTTTATATTCAATTTAAATAATAAAGAGTCTTGGAGATTAGTCAATGTCAAAAAAATATAATAAAATAATGTTGATTGCTGTTATTTTTGCAGCAATTAATGTTGCACCTGTTTTTTCAGCAATTCTAGCTGATTTAGATAATAATTTTGTAGTTTATTCAGACCAAATTAAGATGTCAGTAACATCTAGTGATGAGTTAATAGATCTTACAAAGCAAACTTTTAATGAACAACTTGGAATAATTGATACAACAAACAATGTTGCTTTCGATATGCAAGTAATGAGAGCAATGAGCAATAGTGATTATCCAATCACACCAGGTGATATTTTCCTATTGACTTATAAAGCTTCCAATGAAATTGTAACCTACAATGTTCAAATTGATGGACAATACAATTTAGATATTCCAGGCTTTGATACTTTAAATGTTAAAGGGTTCAACTTTAGTCAATTAAAAAGTGCTATAGTTGACTTGATTGGCCAATATTATCCATTTGCTACTACAAGATTGTTTTTGAATTCAACTGGTAACTTTACAGTGACTGTGAAGGGAGAGGTTTTATCAACAACAGAGGTTTCTTGCTGGGGGCTAAGTAGATTGTCTGATGTAACAGGAGTTGCAACTCAATATGCATCCTCCAGGGCTGTTAATGTTAAATCTAAAGATGGTAAAGTTAACACTTATGATTTATATGCTGCTTTGAAAGAAGGAGATTTATCACAAAACCCTTTAATGAAAAGTGGTGATGTCGTTACACTTATTAAAGCAACAAGAATAGTTACAATTGATGGGGAAGTTTACAAACCAGGAACCTATCAATTAAAAAATGGTGAAAATCTTACCAATTTGATTGAAGATTATGCAGGTGGTCTTTTAAATAGTGCAGATAAGAGCAAGTTAAGTGTTTCACGATATAATCTTGAAACAGGAAACTATCAAAATATAGAACAATCCTTTGATGGTGATTTAAGTTTAATCAATCAAGATTTTATAAATGTTAATTCTGTCAGAGCATTTTATAATAGCATTTCAGTCGAAGGTGCCATAACTGCCAATAGCAATGCAACTTCAAATACATCTTCGACAATATTGGGCATGGCAACAGGCAAGCTTATTTATTACTTTGCACCTGGAGAGCATATATCACAGGCATTAAGTGGAATTTCTTCAAGGTTTACAAGTTCAAGTGATTTAAAAAATAGCTACATTATTCGTGATGGTAAAAAATATAAAGTTAATCTTCAAAATTTATTAAATGGTGATTTATCACAAGATATAATATTACAGCCTTCTGATACTCTTTTGATTCCATTTGATCAAAAATTTGTTAATGTGCAAGGTGCTGTCAATAAAGCCTCTTCCTATGCATATGCACCAGATAAAACTGTCAATTATTACATTGCTCTTTCAGGTGGTGTAACAGAAAATGCTACTGGATCTATAAAATTATTTAACAAAGATGGAAATAGGTTAGATGGTGATGAATTGGTTCCAAGTGAATCTACAATAGTTGTTGTAAAGAGTAGTTTCCAAAGAAACTTAACAACTACAGTTACAATAATTGGTCTTGTTGCTACAACATTTGCAATAGTTGATAGCTTGGAGAGTATATTTTAATAACTAAGTTATGAATTTATAACTAATGTTGATGTGAGCCCTTAATAAAAACTGCCTCCTATATGATGACAGTAAGAAAATAGGGCATGCAAAGATGTTAGCTTCGAATGTAAAGAACTAGATAGAAACGACCCTTGAATATTGAATAATTGTAGTGATAATAAAAAGATTTAATTATTTATCATATTTTAAAGTGGTCCTTGTGTCATGGACATGAAGTGATAAACCTGTTTAAAAAATAATGGAATTTTAATAAAGGTACCAGAAAAACTGTTGCTAATAATATAAAACAACAATAAATACCAACAAGAGCATGAAATTTTCAATGTTGCTTATTTATATTAGGTCATATGACTTTTATACCCTTACTAGTTTTGTAACTCCCTACAGTTAGAAGTCTTATAATTATTGAATTAAGTTTTAGGTACAATTAGAGTTCATATATTTAAACAGATTGTCCAAATGAATCATATTTTTGATATGAATTAAGGCGAATAACGAAATGAATAAAAATGGCTTTAGTGGAATTTTAGAAACCACATATATAAAAACAAATCATGAGCCATCTGATATCAAACGGCATGTTGATTAAAATCAGTGATAATGATCTGATGATTTAGGTAGGAAACAATATGTTATTGAAAAGCAATAGCAGAAAATTATATATATTTTTGTGTGGTTCAGTAAAAAGAGTGTAAACTATTTGGGGGGCAGACCAGGATGTCTCTACATAATTTATTTATTTTGATTCTGTCAAAGCTATTAAATTATTTTTTGGAATTTTTAAAATAATTCAGGAGCTAATTTTATCTTAAAGAGACTCTAGTACGGAGAATATTATTGAAAGGGAATAATTTAATAAAACAAATAGATGCTTTTCTGCAAGAATTTTAGGTAAGCATGTATAAATTTAGCTTGGAAGTTGTTAAAATATAATTTATAAAAATAAGAAAAATAGCATCTTTGAAAAATATGTTGTTAATTAATAATAAGTCTTTTGTTTGGGATTGAGTAAGGAATACGACATCCCCAATCGGTGATAAAACTGTGAATTTTATCTTGCATGTTCACAGAAGTCACAAATAAGACAAAAAATTAAAAAAAGAAAAGGGTTTTAAAAGAATATGGAAAAAGAAAATATTGTAGATACTGAGGATGAAATTAGTCTTCTAGAGTTATGGAGTATATTTAAAAATAGGTTTATCTATTTTATTATTACACTTATTATTGTAATTGGAATTGCAGTTATATATCTGCAACATACAATTCCTAAATATTCTTCAGCAGTAACTGTTTTGGTTGATCCCATTGAAGCATCGTCCTCTCTTGATGATATGCTATTATCTGGAGTAAGTAATGGAAGCTCCAAGATACAAACAGAAGTAGAGTTGATAACCAGCAAGAGAAATATTCAAAATGCATTAGCTACTCTTGATTTAACATCATATTTTAATAGTAAAGGTGAATCCTATGATACTTTCTACAATCTAT
>CAYWGU010000045.1:6970-21608 GCA_964457975.1 uncultured Spirochaetaceae bacterium
TTAACATCATATTTTAATAGTAAAGGTGAATCCTATGATACTTTCTACAATCTATCAGGTAAATCTGAAAATATATCTGTCACATTAGTTTCGGATACAAATCTGGTAACAATATCAATAACAGATGAAAATCCAAAATTTGCAGCTGATTTAGCAAATGCAATATCGAATAGTTACGATAATTTGTTAACAGGTATTTCAAAAACATCAAAAACAACACAGCGAGTATTCCTAGAAAAGCAAATTCCTTTAAATGAGTCTGAATTGCAGTTAGCGGCTGATAAGTTGAGTGATTATAAAGAGAAATCTGGTATTTTGCAGCTTACAGAGAAATCTTCAACACTTGTAACTCAGATAGCTTATTTTGATGTTAAAGAAGAACCTCTTAAATTAAATAAAATTAGCAATAATGAAATTTTGGACAAATTTAGAAATGAGCTTGCAGGTTATTCAATTGTACTTCCATCTGTATTTTCCTTGACAGTTGGTGATACCTTTAAAGAATTGAAGAAGTCTTATAGTAGTGCCAATACTGAGTTATTGATGTATAATCTTGCCTATGCAGGGGAGCTAGTAGGGGTAAAATCAAATTCTGATGATTTGACTAAAACTTCAATTCTTAGCAATATTAAAAAAAGCACGAGCAATAAAATGCTTGATGAAATCAACAAAAATCTCTTTAAGTATTCAAATGGTGATGCATACGTTAATGAAATATTGTCAGAATATGGTAAAGCCACACTTGAAATTGTAAAGGATGATATTGAACTTTTATCATTAGGAGAAAGAGCTCAAGTATATAATGATGAACTAGACAAGCTTCCTTTGATAGAGAGACGGGTAACTGATCTTGAAAGGAATGTTATTGTGCTTCAGCAGGTGGGACTTGATTTACGTTCAATGCTTGAACAGGTTAAGCTTACAGAAGCTGCAGTTTCAGGCAATGTTACTGTGATTGATTATGCTGAAATTCCATTACAACCTATATCTCCTAATAAGTTATTGATAATGGCAGTTGCTTTACTACTTGGTATGGCTTTGGGGTTTTTAATGTGCATCCTTGCAAACCTTCTTGATAACACCTTGAATTCTCGAGAGGATGTACGAAAGACTGTTGGTGATAATATTCCTTTACTAGGTTGGGTACCATTAATTACATCCGAAAAGAAGATCCTGAATAAAGATGATATTGAGAAATCTTTTTCTTCTTCATCAATTCCAGTATACACAAATCCAACATTCCAAATATCTGAAAAATTTATGAGCATTGCCAGCAATATTATTTATGGTAAAACTCTATTAAACAATCAAGTAATGTCAATTACTTCCTGTGATATGAGCAGTGGTAAGAGTTCTGCAATTTCAAATATTGCAATGTGTTTGGCTCAAATGGGATCAAAGGTTATCATTGTTGATGGTGATTTTAGAAGACCTTCAGTGCTCTCAATGTTTGGATACTCTCGACCTGAAAAGGGTTCTGTTGAGGTTGTTCTTGGTGATAACAAGCTCGAAGAGGTTATTGTTCAGCCAATTCCAGAGGTAGATAATCTTCATGTTTTACCGGTCGGACGCAAACCCCAGGTTCCCTTATCTATTTTTGCTCATCCAGAATTTTCTGAAATGCTCAGTCTGCTTAGAGAGCATTATGATTACATATTAATTGATGCACCTCCACTAGATTATGCAGCAGAGGTTTTGTTCCTAGGTAAGATTAGTGATACCTGTTTAATCAATGTAAGAGCAGGTATTACTACAAAAGAATCCTTGAAGGAACTACTATTTGATTTAGAACCAATCAAAGAATCAATTAATGGTGTCATTCTAAATGGGTTTATTCCCTCAAAAGCTGATCGTGGTGGTAGTGCTAACGGAAAGTATGGTTATCGATATGGCCATGGTTATGCTTCTTATGTAAATGCTAATAATGACGGAAATGACAAGCTTGTCACACAATCTATGGCAAAGCGAATGCAAATTAACTCCTATAAGGGGCACATTAAAAATCGTGAAGAAAGGGATAGGTATTATCAAAAGTTAACAAGACTACCTAATTTCGCACATAATTTGAATTTTAAAGCTAAATCAGAACGAACCCAAAATGATACATTCAATAACAGTTCAAAGTATAATAGCAATGATTCAGAGGGATTTAAAGAAAACTTCGAGGATGATATTAAGAATAATATTAAGAAAAAGGAACCAACTGGTAGTAAAAGTAAAAGTAAGAATACTTATTCTTCAATTATTGATATTATAAAAAAGGATTCTGACTCTTCTGGAAAGAAAAATTAATTTAATACTAAGTATGTAATTAAATGAAAATATAATAAATATCAAAGCTTTTCTATTGAATATATATTTTGTACAACCTAATATCTTCAATAGGACTGCTTTAAATAATATAATAAAAAGTACTGGACATTAATGAAAATTTTGGATAAAGTGCTAAAAAATTAATTGGAAGGAATAATGAGAATACCACGAAATAGACAGACACATCATGTTCATCTTAAGAGGGTCTCACTGTTTTCTTTTAATCTATTATTATTTTTATTTATTTGTTAAATCAGTTCTTTATTGGACTGGTTTTTTTTTGAACTTATTCTTATTTTAATTGGAGAAAAAGAAATGAAAAACGTTTTTGTTGGAAGATCATTATGTGTAATTGAAGATTTTAGTATTGAAGAAAGACAATATTTATTCACAAAAATTAGAGAATTAAAGACTGCTGTAAGAGAAGAAGATCTTGAAGCTCAACAGAAGTTTAGAATTGAAGATCCTAACTTTGGTATGTATGAGGTATTTTTAGAAGATTCAACACGAACAAAAGAATCTTTCAGAAATGCTGCAAATTTTCATCATGCAAAGGTATCTGAATTAGCTACAAATAGCTCCTCCTTCAACAAGGGTGAATCTTATGCAGATACCTTCAATACATTAACAGGCTATTCCAATAAGATTTTTATGGTAAGATCAAAAGTTGAAGGTGTATGTACTCATCTTGCTAAGGAATGTAAAGAATTTGCAGATAGAAATGAACTAACCAAGGCTCCATCATTTATAAATGCAGGAGATGGTCGACATGAACATCCAACTCAAGAATTACTAGATGAATATACATTTCTTGAAGACAATGGCTTTGATTTTAACAATCTTCATGTTGCCCTTGTAGGTGATTTGTTTCATGGAAGAACAGTTCATTCTAAAGCTAAAGGGCTTTCTATATTCAACAATGTAACAGTAGATCTAGTAGCTCCTAAAGAACTTGAAATGCCAGAATCCTATTTGTTAATCATGAAGGAAAATGGCTTTACTGTTAATATATATTCCTCAATTGAACAATATTTAAGTGAAGGTAAGGTTGCAAAGCAATGGTACTTTACAAGACCACAACTTGAAAGAATGGGCGAGCAAATATTAAAGAGACAGGTAGAACTTAGAGAGACAATTACCTTTAAGAGAGAATATATGGATAAACTTCCAAAAGGTACAAAGTTCTATCATCCATTACCACGTCATAAAATGTTTCCAACAATTCCAACTTTCTTAGATAGAACAAACTTGAATGGCTGGGAGCGACAATCTATAAATGGAATGTATACACGAATATGTCTTTTAGGATTGCTAGGTGGTTCAATAGGTGATGATTTTGTTCAAAATAAAAAAGTTGAACTGGTGAATTATCGCGATGAAGAATATATCATAAAGGTAGAACCTAAAAATGAAGCTAAGAAAAAAGTATATAGCGAAGGTGTTAATCCAATAGCAAATGGTATTGTAATTGACCACATTGGCGTTGGAAGAACTCCAATGGATATTAGAGAGCATATGAGCTTGATTGTTAAAGTTCTTGAGCTGGATGGTAAAGGTGGAGAATGGGTGAGTCAGAGTAAGAATGATGAATACAAAGGCATAATTTTTAGACCTGGTGATATAACCTTCAGTAGAAAGGAATTGAAAAGACTGGCAGCAGTTGCATCTGGTTGTACTTTAAATATAATAAAAAATAAAACAGTTGTTGAAAAATATAAAACAACTTTGCCACCAAGGATTTACAACTTTGATGATTTAGCATGCACCAATGAAAACTGCATATCTAATCCTACAAATGGAGAGGGTGTTGAAGCTATGTTCCATAGAACTAGTGATAATAAGTACGAATGTATATACTGTGGTAAGAACCATACTTTTACAGAAATTTGGAATAAATCTAAGCATAAATAATAAGGAGATTGAGTTTTATGAAAAATATTAATGAAATAATTAATGAGGCAGGTGGTCAACTTGCAGATATTGCTTTGGAATTAGGTGCAATAAAATTGCAACCAGCCAATCCATTTACCTGGGCAAGTGGCTATAGAATGCCTATCTATAATGATAACAGAAGACTTTTAGCTTCTTTTGAAGCAAGAGAGTTAATAGCTAATACCTTTGCTAAAATGGCCTCTGCCTTGGGCGAGGATTTTGATAACATTGCAGGAACTTCTACAGCTGGTATCCCTCATGCAACAACTTTAGCTGATATACTTAAAAAGCCACTAAGTTATGTAAGATCAAGTAGCAAGGATCATGGTACAGGACAGAAAATTGAAGGTTTGGGAGATTCTCATTCTTATGAAGGTGCTAAGGTGCTTTTAATTGAAGATTTAATTTCAACAGGTGGTTCCTCAATAAATGCAGTTAAAGCAATAGTAGAAGAAGGTGGAGTTTGTCCTTATACCTTTGCAATATTCACATATGGTCTTCAACAATCAGTGGATGCTTTTGATTCACTAGATCCTACATGCAAGTTCTTTACAATTTTAAATTATGATGTAATGGTTAAAAGAGCATTGGAAATTGGTTATGTTGATAAAGATAGTGCATTAACTCTAACAGAATGGAGACAAGATCCATTTAATTGGGGCGAAAAAAATGGCTTTGAGAAAGTAGAGAAATAGGAAGTTAAAATGAATTACAATGATATATTATTAGAGAGTGCAAAGAAGAGTGGCAATATTACCTGCATGGGACTTGATCCAAAAGTTGAGGTTTTACCTGAGGGTATGGGACTAACACAATACTTTCAAACTCTTTTCAATGAGATGCTAAAGAAGAATTTAATTCCAGCTGCATTCAAACCAAATATTGGATATTATCAAAGTCTTGATAAACCAAGAGAAGGTATCTATAAAGGTTCCATTGCTCTTTCTAGTGTTTTAGATATGATAGATATTTACTTTCCTGGTATTCCTGTAATCCTGGACTCAAAACGTGGTGACATAGCTAGAAGTAGCCTTAACTATGAAATTGAGGCTTTTACTTGCTGGAAAGCAGACGCTGTTACAGTATCTCCCTATATGGGAACTGATTCAGTTTCACCCTTTCAAGTTGAGGGAAAAGGTATTTATGTATTAAATAGAACTAGCAACCCTGGTGGTAAGGATTTGCAGAACTTGCTGATTGATGATGGAATGCCTTTATACTTGAAGGTATCACAAAAGATTGTGGAATGGTCCGAAGGAAATAAAGGACTTGGAGCAGTTGTTGGTGCTACATCAATGAAGGAACTATCAGAAATTAGTTCATTCTATAGCAATAAGGAAATTCCTATGCTAATTCCTGGTGTTGGTGCTCAAGGTGGATCTGCTACTGATGTAATTAAAGCCTTGAATGAAACAGGATATCCTCTACATCTTGCTAGAATAAATAGTTCAAGTGGTTTGACTCATCCCTGGAAGAAGGGTGTGGCTCCTGAGAATTGGCTTGAATTATGCACAGCATCAATCTCAGAATTATTAAAAGAAACTAAGGTAACATTCTAATGAATAAGAATAATGAACTCTACAAAATGCTCTCTCGCAATCATACAAAAAAAGATTCAACTTTATATTTATCAACCGTAAGTGGTGTTGCATCTACAAATAATAAGATGATTCGCTACTTTGATGAAAAAGTTGATGCTATTGATATCATAACAACAAAAAGCTTTCAAGTAAGTGTAAATCCTGGTAATAGAGAACCGATTATCTGTGAAACCGCTCCTGGTAATTTTGGAAACTCTGTGGGACTTAGAAATCCTGGAATGGATGTTGTTTATCCTCAATTATTAAAACTTCGAGAGGAAGGACTTGATAAATATTTGAACATCAGCTTGAGTGCAAATAGCATTGAAGATTTTATTATTCTTGTTAGAAAATTTGATGATCTAGCAGATTCTCTTGAATTGAATTTTTCATGTCCTCATGCATCAGAAGGTTTTGGTGCATCAATTGGGTGTGATGTAAATATTGCAACTCAATATGTAAAAGAAATCAAAGAAGCATGTCCTGATATGAATGCACTTTTATTTATAAAGCTAACACCCAATGTCGATGATATCGGTTTGATTGCAAAATCTGTTGTTGAAGCTGGTGCTGATGGCATTGTTGCCATAAATACAGTTGGACCTGAGATCCACATTGATAAAGCATCAGGAAAACCTATATTGCAGAATGCACTTGGTGGTAAAGGTGGTATGAGTGGAGATTGGGTTTATAAAAGAGCCCTTCAAGCTATTGCTCAGATAAGAGAATCAATACCAGAGTATGTACCGATTCTTGCAATGGGTGGAATAAGCAATGTTGATAAGGCAAAGCAAATGATGTTGGCTGGTGCTGATGCTGTTGGTATTGGATCTGCTTTAGCAATGATGAATCAATTACATTGGCCAGAATATTTTCAAAGCATCAAGGATGAATATAATGGCTTATCTGTGGAGAAGTCCTCCTCCTCTTATCTAAGTGATAAGAATAATATGGAATATCATGAGATGAGCATCGATAAAATTGAATTTAGTGGCAAGGATACAATTATCTTGACGCTTGATAAAAATATGAGATGTGAAGCTGGTGAATTTGTATTTCTTTGGCTTCCTGGTATTGGTGAGAAACCTTTTACTCTTTCGTGTGATGAACCTGTAACCTTTGTTATCAAGCGACTTGGAATATTTACCACAGCTCTTTGGAACTTAAATGTAGGTGATAAGGTCTATGTTAGAGGTATGTATGGTGCAACTATTGAAAATAGAGTAAGCAGGAGAGCCTTGTGTGTTGCAGGTGGAACAGGAATTGCTGTACTTCCAGCCTTAGCTAGAAAGTTAAAGGGTGAAAATACAGAGATGAAATTCTTTATTGGAACCAGTGAGAAAAATGTAAAGGAACCTCTTCTTCAATATGAATTGAGCTTTTATGGTGATTACAAATCAGTTGCTGATGATGGTGTACCAGCTCGTGTTCTAGATGAACTGGATAATGAGAATTTATTAGGTGATATCAATGCATATTTGATTGGTCCTGAGATATTTATGGCAATTGCTGCAAAGAAGTTGATTGATAATGGATTTAATGAGAAAAATATTTATTTATCTATGGAAAAAATGACTCGTTGTGGTATTGGACTTTGCGGAGAATGTGTCTGTGGTGATACACTTACATGTCAAAGCGGTTCCTTTGTAAAATATGAATATTTAAAAGAGTATGAGTTTGAAACTATAAAGAGGTAAATTAATGGTTGATCCACATGTGCATTTAAGAGATTGGAATGATGATAGCAAGGATACAATTGAACACGGATTGAAAGTAGCCCTTTCTTGTGGAATTACAGAGGTCTTTGATATGCCAAATACCAACCCTCCACTAACAAATCGTGATTTAATATTAAACAGAATATCTGAAGCAGAAGATGCAAAAAATAATCTTAAAAACAAGAGTTTATCTTATAGAGTATATGCAGGATTAACCAGTGATAAAGAGCAAATAAAGGAAATGGTTGAAACCTATTTTGAGCTATTTCCAATGGTAATTGGTCTTAAAATGTTTGCAGGAAACTCTACAGGTGGAATGGGAATTATTAATAAAAATGATCAGGAGAAAGTTTTTAAAACTCTCGTTGAAGAGAAATTTGACGGAGTACTTGTAATTCACTGTGAAAAAGAATCTTTGATGAAACCCAAGTTATTTGATTTAAAGGATCTTTCAACCCAGAGCCTTGCTCGACCTAAAGAGGCTGAAATTGAATCTGTTTCAGACATGATAAATCTTGCAAAGAACTCTGGCTTTAAGGGAACACTTCATATAGCACATATAAGCTGCAAGGAATCTATTGAACTTGTTAAAAAAACAAGAGTAGAAGATATTTTCTTTACCCTTACCTGTGGTGCAACAGCTCACCATTGCTTACTTGTTGAAAAGGATGCAAACTTTAAAACATTTGCAAGAATGAATCCCCCCTTACGAAGTGAGTGTGATAGAGAGGCTGTTTTTAATGGTTTACTTGATGGAACTGTAGACTGGATTGAAAGTGATCAAGCCCCTCATACCCTTGATGACAAGAAAAAGGGTGCTGGGGGAGTTCCAGGATTTTCAGGTACACTGCTTCTTATTGAACAATTGATAAAAGCGGGTGCTTCAAAAGGGAGAATATCACAAGTTGTTGGAAAGCGAGTATATGAGGTATTCAAGCTGGATTCCACTGGTATTTCCTTTTCAGTTGGAAATATTAATAAATTAAAAGAAAAAAGTGATATTGCAGCACTTGAATATCCCTATGATGCATTTATTAATTTGCGATAATAAGATTGTTATGCTAAACTCTGTTTGTAATTAAATGAATTGTAAATGGGGTTTAAATGATTGAAGTTAGAAAGTATTCAAAACGACATTTTGAAATAAAGTATCTTTTGCCAATTGCAAATGACAAGCCTTACCAAAAAGAAGTTTCTTATTACATATTTACCCCAGCAAAATTAAATCTAAATGAATCAACTACATCTTTAGAATCGCTTAGGCATAAATTTAATTCGTTTGGTCGTTATGGATCACCTGATTTAACATTTGAAATGCTTCTTGATAAAGATAACAAAATAAGTCCTCTTACAATTATAAACTCCTATGTTGAAGAGCTAAAAATTAATCAGAGCATGAGTTTCAGTGACCGAGAGTTCATTCATGAAACACAAGCTATTGTAAATGTATTTCATCATCGATTAAAAACTTTGACTTCATCGCTTCTGGTATATTATAAAAATGATAATATAGAATGTTTTAACGCTGTAATAAAGCGATTAAACAAAGAACGCTGCATTGTAAAGAAATGGTTTTCTGATACTGAATATGTTCTTTTATGTCTTGATAATCTAGATAGAGTTTATGCCACCTCCATAAAATGGTCTAATGAAGCTGTATCTCTTACAATAGATAGATACATTACTGAATTTTATAATCAAATAAAGGGTATCCCCTCAAAGATTAAAGCCGAAGAAGGTTTAATTGAAATTCTTAAAAATGAAAGAGAAAGACGGAACAACTGTGGATTTGAAAGAAGATATGATAACAATGAGAAGATTGCATTTCGGCGTGATTCTCTAAATAAATGGGCAAAGAGTGTTTTAACATTAAATCCAATTATATCCAAAACTCCAAAAAGAATTAATGAAGCTGTAGCAGGCTTTGCTGCAAGTATTGCAATGGCCTTTGCAATTATTGCTAATTTTTTTATAATTTCAATTTCAAATACCCAGACAATACGATTTGAAATATTTGTTATTGTAATTTATATTTTCAAGGATAGAATTAAAGAATGGGTGAAGAGATTGTTCATTAAGATTCAACCTAGGTTGATTCCTGATCGAATATGCTCTTATGTGTCGCCTAGAAACTTAAAAACTGTGTGTGTATCAAAAGATCGTCTACGATATACTCAGTCAAATAAAGTTGACTCTAGTGTTCTTGCTGTTAGATTAGATCAAAGTGAGAATGTTTTTTATTCCATGATGGAAGAAGAAACAGTTATAAAGAACTCTCATTATCTAAATGTGAAACCTCATAAGTTGGACAACAAACGACTTCCTTGGATTACTAGCTTTGCACTTGTAGATAGAGTGCGCATTGATGATTGGTTGAAGGAAATGGTTGATGATTTAGTCTCTCTTGATACTGATAATCCGTTTATTAGCACTCCTGTTTATCATCTTCATTTGGTTGTGGAAGAGATAGATGAGAAGGGAAAAACTGAGTATTCGCATTTCTTAATTGTTGTAAATCATACAGGAATACTTTATGTTCGAGCCTTTGATGATGATGATAATATTCCAGATATTAGGAGAAAATTTCTAAAAATGGTATTCTCCACAAAGAAAGAAAGAAAGCAATATGAAAAGGATACAAAGAAATATAACAAAAATGACAAAAAGAAATCTAAATCAAAGAAAACTAAATAAGGTTTTTTAATTTTGCAAGATAATATGATACAACTGTTTTTGAATCATCAATCTCATTGTTTTTAATCATCGATTCAAAAGTATCTTTTGAAATTAGTTCTATGTTTATAAACTCATCGTCATCCAAGTCTGTTTCAACTTTATCAAGGCCTGTTGCAAAGAATAATTCAAGCTTTTCATCAAGTAATCCTGCTGATGGATAGGTATGACCTAAATGAATAATTGAAGATGCTAAGAAACCAGTTTCTTCTCTTAATTCTCTATGCGCTGCTTCTAGGATTGTCTCTGAGGGATTTTTATCCATCTTTCCAGCAGGGACTTCCTTGGTTATCATTCTAATTGCATGACGATATTGATTTACAATTACAAATTCACCCTCATTGTTTTGGGCTAATATTGCAACCCCACCTGGATGCTTTAAATAGGTTCGATCTTTCTTTTTTGTATTTGGTAGAATTACTGTATCTGTAATAAGAGTGAAGCTATCGAATGAAAGTCGCTCTTTTGAATCTATTAATGGTTCTTCTAATTTCATGCTATCTCTCTTTTCTTGGTTATTTATGATGCATCACCTTATTGATAAACTTAAGGAGTGTATAGGTAAAGTTCCTAAAAAAGACTGAAACTAAATTGATTGTTCCAGTCTTTATTGTTAAATTGGAAAGAATTTATTCTTCATTTTTCAAGCCAATATCATCGGCTACTGATGCCATTGAGACTATTGCAATGTTAATTATTTCAGTTAAGTCCATGCCCATTATTTCAGCACCTTCAGTAATAACTTCACGATTTACACCTGCTGCAAATTTAGCATTTTTAAATTTCTTTTTAACACTCTTTGCATTCATTCCTTCCATCTTTGTAGGTCTCATTAAGGCTGTTGCATTGATCAATCCTGCAAGTTCATCAATTGTATATAAAACCTTTTCCATTTTAAGCTCTGGTTCAATATCTACACACATTTTCCATCCATGACAGCAAACAGCATGGATAAATGCTTCATCAGCATCAATTTCTTTAAGTAGTTCAGGTGCTTTTTTGCAGTGTTCTTCTGGCCATTTTTCATAATCAACATCATGAAGTAATCCAACACATCCCCAATATTCTTCATCCTCACCATAATGTTTTGCAAAGCCTTTCATAATTGCTTCTACTGCTTTTCCATGATTAACCAATGCTTCTGTTTCATTGTATTTGGTTAAAAGGCCAAATGCTTCTTCTCTGTTCATATTTTAACTCCTGTTTCCTATAAATATAACAAAAAAAATGATGAATTGAAAATCATTTCCTCAAATACTAGAAAAAAAATTCTTTTTAGGTTATTAATTAATAACTTAGAAAAACAGTTTCCATTATAAAAAACTTATGGTAAACTCAGTATATCAATTTATAGGAGGAATTTAATGTCCAGACAAGATGACAGTGGTAGTCCATTACCCCCAGCGACATATCAATCAAATAAAAACCTCCTAACATTAAGCGCATAAGTCTAACTTAAAGCAAATGTTCTTTTTGGAGGTATTACTTTCATAAGGAGATAAATTATGATTACAATCAGAAATAACGTAGTATCACGCATTCCAGGTGATAAGAAAAAACCAGCACAATATACATGGGTAGATGCCCGCGACATAAATAGAGACGATATTGCTCGACTTGAAGAAGAATTTGCAATTGATAGCGAACTTCTTGCCGATATTATGGATCCTGATGAACAGGCCCGTATCGAGAAAGAAGATGATTATACTGCTTTGATTGTTCGTCTTCCTGCAAAGGATGATGATGTAGAAGGTGTAAATCAATACGCAATTCCTCTTGGTATTGTTATGTTTGATCAAATGTTAATTACAATCTGTCAAAGTGATTCAATAGTATTGGAAGATTTTGCAAAAAAACGTTTTAGACAATATCCTGTTGAGACAAAGGAAGGCTTTGTTATTTCCATAATGGAAAGGTCAGCCTTGGTCTACATCAGATTGCTAAAATATATAAACAGGCAAAAGAATCAAGTTGAAGAGAAACTTTCTGGAGCAGTTCAGAATAAAGAACTATTGCAGTTGCAGCAGATTCAAAAAAGTTTGGTTTTCTTTAAAACATCCTTAACAACAAATGAAATGCTTTTGGAGAAACTTCAAAAGAGTCCTTTCTTCAAGATATCAAGTGAAGAGGAGATGGATTTCCTTGAGGATACAATCACAGATACCAAGCAGGCTATATCTATGGCTGATATATATTCAGATTTGCTTCGTGGTACCATGGAAGTATTTAGTTCTGTTATTGGTAATAACATGAATGAGATCATGAAAAGATTGACAATTATTACAATAGCACTGATGTTTCCAACCTTCATTGTTGGATTCTATGGAATGAATGTAACTCTTCCTTTAGTAGGGGTTCATAACATTTGGCTGTATTTGATGTTTGCCTGCATAATATCAGCATTTATTGGTTCGTGGATTTTATCTGATAGAAGAAATAATTCTCCTAAAAGGGAAAAAACCAAAAGAGCTGGTAAAAACAAATCCAAGAAAGCTGAAAAAAAACCCTTCTTATTCTTTTTAAGAAAGAAGGGTCGTTCAAAATAACCCAATCTAAGCTTAAGGTTATTTGTGTTGAAAATATTTATAGAGAAAGTTCTCTAATCAATTAGCAACATTTATAACTGGAATTATTGAAGAGTAATTGTTTTCTCAGCAAAGCTATCTTCCTCTCCATTATTCCATCCTTCTGTAATAAAGTTGAGGTATACTGTATCTTGATACTCACCTTTGGTATTAAAATCAGCTCTAGCATTATCACATTTTGTTTGAAGATAGAGAATGCTTGAAGCATTTGAGGATTTAATATTTTTTATTAGAATTTTATTCTGATTGTTCGAAATTAATGTTGCATTATATGCAGCACTGGTTTTGTATTTTAAATAAAGTTCATATGCAATCTTTTCATTGTTACTAGGATTTTCTTCATTATCAAGATAAAGATACCAGTTATGAGCACTTGAAATTTCAAGGCATATTGAAAAAGGTTCTTCTGTTAATACTCCATATTTGTATGAATCGAAATTCATGGAATAATAATCATGTATTTGTCCATTAAAGAATGATTCATCCGAATCATTATACTTTTTTTGTATTCCAATATTTAATGAATATATATCACTTGAATCCCCCCCATTTTCAATTGAAATCAACCCTGTGTTATCATATACTTCATTTTTGATTTTGCTGTAAGTTGAAGTATTGTATCTATAATTATTTGCCAAAGCTACTAAGCTACTATCAGTGCTAACATAATTATCTAATGTCCAATAGTCCACTATCTTTAATTCAAATAACGGAAAACCATTACCAACACTTTTTAATGGAACAAATAGTGTCCAAGCCTCATTAGGTTTCAGATTTGCGATATCATCTATTATATAAAAATACTGGAATTCTATCTTGTTCGTTTTTATATCTTGAAAAAAAGAGTTATCATTATAATAATCATAGTAGTTTGAATTGGTCATGTCGTACCAAATATTATCTACTATTCGTATTCCTTCATATTTGAAGATATGAATAAAACAAGATACTCTTGAATGGTTATTACTTTCATCCGATATAGATGTTCGGTTTGTAGAATTCCAATATTCAGCATCATTATAATAGTAGTTACCTTCGGATGTAGTAATTATTTTTTTATAATGGTCTTTAAAGTATTCCTTAAAGGTAGTATCTGCACCGAAATCAATAGTAAATTTTCCTGCAGAATATCCTTGATAAGTTCCAGAACTTATTAAACTACTAGAAGTACCATTTGCTTGGTATAAATTTGTAACATTGATTTCTTTCAGGCTGAATTTATTTGTTACAGGTGGGTCATAAGAACTTTCCCAGTATGTATTCGCTGCATAAATCCATGATATATTAATTGTGCAAACAAATAACACTAAAAGAAATATTTTATTTTGTTTTTTCATATACAAAATGTAGGTTAGTCGGGTTGTATTGTCAATATTTATCTTCCTCTATAATTATAATTAATAAATAATCTAGCTTTAAAAGCCATAAATGTACAAAATGAATAATAATACTCCAAGTAAAATAAATAAAGAGATAGAACTATTATAATAAATAGTAACGGTTCTGTTTGATTTGTGTATTTTCTAATACTCAATTCAAAATAGAAAACTCTTGAATTTAATTATATTTTAACTCTATAATTAATTAAGCATCTAAATTTATAAAATGATGATGTAATATCGAAGCTTTGCACAGGATTCAGAATTTGAATTAACTTCCATAGAATTTAAAAAAGGGATAAAATGAAAAACAAAAAAAACATATTAGTATTACTTTTATTATTGGTCTCAACCTATTCTATATTATTAGCTAGTACTACAGATATTACAAATTATAA
>CAYWGU010000046.1:0-21376 GCA_964457975.1 uncultured Spirochaetaceae bacterium
TGGTGCTATGTGGAAACTTATTGACATGAAGGTTACAAAAACTCATTACTCAAAACAATTCTATGATGGTCAACTTGGTATGCTATTGATCGGTGAGTGGTTTCCAGGACAAATGACAACTGGTGCAAAAGATGGCTTGTTGAAAGACTTCACATTTGAAGATTATGGTATTACAAGAATGCCTTGTGATGATTCTGAATACATAACATCAGGTTTATCAACTGGTAACTGCATAACAGCTTACAGTGACAAAAAAGATGCTGCTTGGGAATTTGTTAATTGGATGAGTGGTCCTAAAGGTGCTGCAGTTGCTGCATCATATGGTATCCTACCAGCTGCTCCTAGTGAAAAAGCAATAGAAATTATCAGCGCAAACCTTCCTAAAGGTAGCTCTGCTAAATATTTCCTAGAACCAAAAGTTAGTCAAACCTCTTACTTTAGCCAATATGGTTCAAGAGTTGAAACAGAATTTAGTAAATTACAGGAAGACTACTTACTTGGTAACTTAAACAGTGTTGAATTTAAAGCTAAATTACAGAACACCTTTGAAGAAATCGTAAAAACTACTTACTAGAATAAATATGCCCTTCCTTTCAAATAGGGGGAGGGTATTTTTTTACTCAGAGGAGATTAAAAGATGGGGAAAAAGAAAACTTTAGGAGAAAAAGGTACAATCCTTTCCTTCCTATTACCCAGTTTCATAGGATTTTGTATATTTGTATTTCTTCCTATGATTATGGCTGTTATTCTATCATTTACCAATTACAGTGGTGGTCCAAAGTATCACTTTGTTGGATTTAGGAACTATATAACAGCCTTTACAAGCGAAGGTTTTATGCAGTCCTTAGGACTAACATTTAAATATATGATCATTACAGTAGCATTACAAATAGGACTTGGATTGATATTTGCAATTCTACTTGCGAGGAATTTTGTAGGGGTATCCTTCTTTAGAAGTGTCTATTATATTCCAAATATTTTATCATCAGTTGCCGTCGGTCTTGCATTTATGTTCATATTCGAACCTAGCAATGGCATAATGAATGGCCTTCTATCAGCCATTGGCCTTGAACCGTCAAGATGGCTTGCAGGCTCAAAAGATGCACTTGATGTAATCATAACAGTAAGTGTATGGCAGAACTTTGGTTACTACATGGTACTATTTATTGGTGGACTTCAAAACATTCCAATAACATTATATGAAGCAAGTGATATGGATGGAGCAAATCCATGGCAGCAATTCATTCATGTAACAATTCCTGGATTATCCCCTATTCTATTTTATGGTATGACCATTGCAATTATTAGAGGATTCCAAGCATTTGATTACATCTTTATAATGACCGGAGGCCAACAAGGTGGAGGACCCGCTAATTCTACCAACTTGATAGCATTTGATATTTATATCAATTCCTTCACTTACTTTAGGTTTGGTTATGCATCTGCAGAATCAGTAGTTCTTATGTTAGTTATTTTATTTGTTACTTTCATGCAGCAGAAAGGCCAAAAAAGGTGGGTAAATTATGACGTCGTCTAAATCATATAAAAGGCAAAGAACTGTTAACGCTATTATAAAATATATTGTATTGATATTCTTTGCAGGTGTTGTATTAATACCTTTGCTTATTGCACTATCATCTTCCTTCAAAAACGAAAGCACCTTATTTGATTTTCCATTTAAGTTCTTTCCAAAAAATCCAACAAATGATAACTTCTTGCAGTTGCTAGATAAATTTCCACTTTATACTTGGAACTCAATTAAGCTTACATTAACAATTGTATTGGTTCAGCTTGTAACATCTTCAACAGGAGCGTATGTCTTCTCAAAGTTGGAATGGAAAGGTCGTGATGCTATATTTGGTTTGTATCTTGCATCCATGATGATTCCATCTCAAGCAGTTATGATTCCACAGTTCTTAATCATTCGTAATTTCAACTTGTATGATACTCATGCAGCGTTGGTGCTTCTTGGTTCATTTACAGCCTTTGGTACATTTCTGGTAAGACAGTACATGCTATCAATACCACGAACTTATAGTGAAGCAGCAAGAATTGATGGCGCTAAGGAATGGACAATTTTCTTACAACTATTGCTTCCAATGAGCAAAACAGTGCTTATAACCCAAATTATATTTAGCTTCAGATTCTTCTGGAATGATTTCTTTACTCCATTGATCTATCTTACAAGTGATGATTTAAAAACCCTTCCACTTGGAATGACAGACTTTGTTAGAGAGCAATATGTATATTGGGGACCACAGCTTGCAGCTGCGCTAATTTCAATTATTCCTGTTATGATTGTATTCTTGTTTGGACAAAAATATTTCATTCAAGGTGTATCTTCATCAGGATTAAAAGGTTAAATAAATTAAAAGAGGTAAATATGAAAAACAATGCTAATAATTTCCAAGGAAATATACACACGGTAAACTACAAAGAAAGATATGAGACAAAGATTTGTGATAATTCATCTTTGATTCAAATCGATGGAAGAGCGAAAGACTCTTTAAATGGAGACTACAATTTTACAGTAGATCCCTACGATTCCTGCCTAAGGGCTGATTGGTACAAAGAGAAAAAGGAAAATTCAGAAAATCATATGGAAATTCCTTTGGACTATAATTTTGAAAACTATCCAACCCACAGTGTTCCATCCTGTTGGAACATGGAAGACAAACAACTTTATTTATACAGTGATACAGGTTTGTATTACAGAACATTTAAATATAAAAATCGTGGAGAGGAGAAGGTGTTCTTGCACCTTGAAGGTGCAATGTATCGCTGCTATGTATTTTTAAACAATGAGTATGTGGCACTTCATGATGGAGGATCAACTCCCTTCTCCCTAGATATTACATCTTATATAAAAGATGGCTACAACAAGTTATTATTTGCAGTTGATACTCAAAGAAAAAGCTACAGAGTTCCAATGGAGAATACTGACTGGTTTAATTATGGAGGTCTTTATAGAGATATATCCTTAATTAGAACACCTAAAGTTTTCATCCAGGATTATGTAGTAACTCTTAAAAAAGATACCAATTTTTCAAAAATTCAATTAGGTGTAACTCTTAATGAAAAGGTGAATCAAAAGGTCACTCTGAAAATAAGTGAATTGAACATTGATGCGGAATTTGATGCAATCGATGGTAAAGTTGATGCAATAATAGATGCTAAACCTGAACTTTGGTCCATTGAGAATCCAAAACTATATGAGCTATCATTATCGACTGAAAAAGATAGTGTTACAGATAAAATAGGATTTAGAGAGATCAAAGTAGATGGACTTAAAATTTTATTAAATGGCAATGAAATATATCTAAAGGGAATAAGTGTTCATGAAGACCACGTTACCTTAGGTAAAACAATTTCAGATGAGGAAATAAGAGCGACCATTAAAATGCACAAGGAGATGAATGGTAACTTCATGAGACTTGCTCACTACCCTCATACCAGACGTTTTGCTCAAATAGCAGATGAGATGGGAATGCTTCTTTGGGAAGAAATTCCTGTTTACTGGGCAATTGACTTTGCAAATCCAGTAACTCAAAAGGATGCACAAAATCAAATGAGTGAGTTGATTAAAAGAGATATAAATAGAGCAAGTGTGATCATATGGTCAGTTGGTAATGAAAACCCTGACACTGATGATAGACTATCCTTTATGAGGACTCTTGCTGATCTTTCTCATCAATTAGATCCAACTCGCTTGGTATCAGCTGCATGTCTTGTAAATACAGTTGAAATGAAGCTAGAAGATCGATTGATGGATTCTCTAGATATCATTGGTAACAATGAATATTATGGTTGGTATGAACCAAACTTTAAAGATTTACTTACTATAATAAACAACACAAAGCTAGACAAACCAGTAATAATAACTGAATTTGGCGCTGGTGCAAAAGCAGGACTTCATGGACCAAAGGAGCAAATGTGGACAGAAGAGTTCCAAGAGGAACTCTACAAAAAACAATTTGAAACAATTGGAAAATGTAAGTTTATAAGAGGAACAACTCCTTGGATCTTCATTGATTTTAGAGCTGTTAGAAGACAGAACAAGTATCAAGAAGGATTCAATCGAAAGGGCTTGATTGCAGAAGATAGGGTTACAAAAAAGCTAGCTTATTATGTAACTCAAAAGCACTACAAAAACATAAAATAAGGATTATAAATAATTAGTGCATAAAAGGAAATATTTCCCTTTATGCATCTAGTTTAGGTATTACAGGGATAAAAACATGATAACATTTGATCGACCAATTACACACAATAAACTAGAGTCCAAAGATGAGGTAGCACAAAGCCTAATTGATATATTAAATCCATGTGGCAGTGCCTTGATCAACAACAATACCGGACTATTTTTTGCAAATAATGTGGCAACCTACAGTCCAAGAGGAACCCTTCTTGAAGGATGGAGCAGACTTCTTTGGGGAATTGTTCCTTTAAGAGCCGCTGGATATTCCTGGAAGGATCAAGATCAGCATCTTGAAGGTTTGATTGAAGGCACCAATTCTAAATCACAATACTATTGGGGCGATGTTAAATATGGTGATCAACGTATTGTTGAGATGGCTGCAATTGCACTTTCTCTTTTAATAACTCCACAGTACTATTGGGATCCTTTAACAGTTGTTCAAAAGGATAATCTTTGTACATGGTTAAATGGTTGCAATACAAATGAGTTCACACATAACAACTGGTTATATTTTAGGATTCTTGTAAATCTAGCATTTGAAAAACACAATAGAGCTGAATTTAATGAATCACTAATGATGGAAAATCTTGATGAAATTGAAGCTATGTATGTTAAAGATGGTTGGTACAAGGACCATGGCCCATTTGATAATTATAACCCTTGGGCAATGCAATTCTATTGCTTGATTTACCACAAATTTAGAAAAGATAAAGATATTGAGCGATGCAAGAGATTTGAAAAAAGAGTAAAACTATTTGCAAATCAATACATATACTATTTAAACAATGAAGGTTCCTACATACCTTATGGAAGATCACTAACCTACCGTTTTGGAGCAGTATCATTCTTTTCTGCCTGCGCATTTGCAAACATTGAGGTACTTCCTTGGGGCGTGATGAAAGGTATTGTATTAAGGAATCTTCGTTGGTGGTTTAAAAAACCAATCTTCGATCGAGAAGGATTTCTTACAATTGGCTTTGTAAATCCCTCCCAAATAATGGCAGAGCAATACAATGCAGAAGGCTCTCCTTATTGGGGTTTGAAAGTTTATATCATGCTAGCAGTTTCAAAAGATCATCCCTTTTGGACTTCCAAGGAAGAGGCTCTTCCAAAGTTAGAAAAGACAAAATTAATGTCTGTTCCAGGTATAATAATGCAGAGAACAGATGATGATGATACTGTAATGCTCAATGCAGGCCAATATCCTCCATATCACATGATGCACAATGCCGAAAAGTATGCTAAATTTGCCTACTCAAATCATTATGGATTTAGTGTATCATCGTCCTACTGTGATTTTGAAAAGTGTGGCTGTGATAGCATGCTTTATTTCAGTGATGATGATGAATACTTTAGACCTCGTAGAGCCTTAAAGGTGATTAAATTAACTGAAGAATATATCACTACAAGATGGAAACCTTTCAATGATGTTGAGGTTGTAACAACATTAATACCAGCTGGTAACTTTCACGTAAGAGTTCACAAAATAAAGGCTGGTCGCAATGTAATAACAAAGGAAGGTGGATTTGCAATTCCTCTTTATAATGGATGTGATATTGAACTTGATCCAAAGGAAATTAAAGATTGTAATTCATCAATATCAGTTGAAATGCCTTGGGATGTAAGTGTAATTGAAGATCCTCTTAACAAGAGAAAGGCCTCGTTTGTATGCCCAACTCCGAATGTTAATCTAATGGCATCAAACACAATTGTTCCTTACCTTGATGGAATAATACAACAAGGAGAGAGCACTTGTTATGTAACACTTGTGGGTGCAGCCCATAATGATGGAAAGTATTACACCACACGACCAACAGTAAAATGGGATGAAAGATCCTCTACTATTTTCATTGATAAAAAATCAATAACAATTAAATAACCGATGGAGAATAATTCAACAAGAAATACATCCATCATATCTTAATTATTTCAATTAACAGATTTTCATTTCCCAAGCAGTGCGAATTTTATCAAATTTACATTGCTTGGTTTTAAAAATTATGCTAATAGATAGAAGAGGTTTGCAAGATTTTTTGGAAATTTAGTGAAAGTAAAAAAAATTTACGAATAACAAATTATACTAATTTTGCTAAGAATTCACATGCAGGTTCATAACAAAGACCAAATAGTCGAACAACAGTGTCCAAAGTCAGCATAATATGCAGTTTATTTAATAAATAGTATACAAAAAACGTTACAATTAAAGAGTCACTCAATAATGTTTAGGGTTTATTAAGAGCCAAACAGTTCTTAGATTTGTTCAAAAAACCACCATTATTGAATTATGTAAAAAGAAGAAAATTAAAACTTAATTAAAAATTTTAATTTATGATATTACAATTAATTCTTTACTTATTCAATTTTAAAGAGTTTTTCTTCTTGAGAGAGTGAGACTGCAATATGAGCATTATTTTTTACTTCTTCTGTCAGTTTATCATTTAGAATAGATACCACTAATTGTATTTTTTTATCTTTGACAAATTTTGCTACTTTAGTAAGTTGATTAATATGCATTAATTCTTTTTTATCATTCAATAAAAAATAAAAACAAGGAATCTCCTCTTGTTCAGCAAAAAGAATATAGGCTAAATCATAACATAGAATTTCACCTTGTTTTTTTCCTGTACTCATATTCAAATTAAAAGCATTGAATTTATATAATAACTTCCCACTTTTTTTATTTATTTCCTTATCATATTTTAATGCATATTTCTCACCATATAATTCATATGAAATATTGGAAAACAGTTTATTGAATTTAGTTATTTGTAATTTTAATAATTCTTCAAAATTTGAAGAAAAAAATTGAACAGATTCAATTTCTTCAATTTCTATTTCCAATTTATCAATATTCTTATCAGTATCATCTAATTGGGATATTACTATATCATATTCACCTTTTTCTTTATATTTTGAATTTAATTCAATAATTATTTCTTCCAAATCTTCGAAAGTGTCACTTTTAGCAATTTTTTTAGAAAGTATTTTTTCTTGTTCTAATAAATCCTCCAAATTATATTTTTCAGTATCTAATTTCACATTCAAAGGGTTTAGTTCTTTTTCAATGAATTTTGACTTTTCAAATAACATTTTATTATGATAATCAACCAAATCACTAAAACTTTTATGAACATCAGAAACATTAATTGAGACTTCATCATATAATTGCTTTAATTTCTGTAAATCAATTGAAGAATGACAATCCTCCAAATCTTTTAAAGATTCTAATATTATGTCCTTTATAGATTCGCACGATATTTTTGATGTAAAAACGCATTCCCGATTAGAAAAATTTATGCAAAAAAATGCACTATAAAAAAATTACCCACTTATTTGAGGAAGTAATAAAATTACTCTAGCCTTGGCGGGTTTAATCATTTACAATATACATTACTAAACTTTTAATCAAACTTTTAATCAAACTTTTTAGGATTAAAATCTATAATTATGTTGATGTAATTTCTATAATTATAATGGCATTATCTATTGCAGTATATTGATGTTTAATAGTAAATCCAATTTCATTAATAATGGCTGGAAGCCCACCTCTTTCAATGTAATTCTTGAAACCAGCATAATGAGCTCCGCCTGCTAACATTTCTATGTGGCGAGAACCCCAACCAGAAATATTTTTAGGAAGCGGTGCACTATAATCAACAATTATAAGATTTTTAGAGATTCTTTTCATTTCTGTGAGTATATCCATACGTAAATTATCTGATAATTCATGTAATGCTAATGTTATGGTTGCATAATCAAATTCTTTATCTGAAATAAAGTTTAAATTACTTCCATCCGCCGTATGATACGTAATATTATCTAGATTTAGCTTATCTGCACGTTTAGATGCACAAGATCTCATTACCTCGTTAATATCAATACCAACAACTCTACGTCCTGTACGAGCTAAAAGTAGTGATTGTGCACCTGTTCCGAATCCAATTTCAACTACACTACTTTCATTAGGAATCATTGAAGCAACTTTACGTCGTAACTTATAAAGTAGAGGATCAATCAAAAATTTGTAGAATTCACAAGCAAAAGACATTTTATATTCCTTATTAATCTTTGAACTGTAGAGCATCTTTACAGCTTCAATAGGTCTTTAGATTAAGTCCATCAGGATTTTAATAACTCTTATAGATATAATCATATTTCAATAGAGATTAAGAGATTTTTATTGGTAAAAGTTTAACCGAAAAACCTTGAGAATACAAGAGTAAGAGAGAGTGCAAGCCTAATCCAAACGTTAGACTTGTACTCTCTCTTTTAATAAACTCTTAAATATAATACATATAGTTCAAAAGAAGTTATAATCAATATAAATATTCCCGCATCACCTGAAATACATGGAAACTATACCCTCGTTATCGCACTTAATAATTTTGAATAAAATGCTTGATTACAAGTTGTATTTTGTAATGATGAGAAAGTGTATATTTTAATTACCATATACAATTGCACCAATCTAATTAATTTATAAATGAGTGATAACCTATAAATAGAATGGTTGTAAAATCAATTCTAAACTATCTAATCCAAGCTGGTACCTTCACAGAGCATTTTTCTTTTGCACTACGATAAATAGCTTCAATTAATTCAACGGATTTTTTAGCTTCAGTTGCAGTAATCAGAGGTTCTCGATTTTCATCAATTGCATTTACTACATCTTCAAAAACCATAGCATGATATTTATAACGTATGGAACTTGCCTTCGATGCTCCACCTTCAGAGGTAGCAATGTTTTTTAATCTTTCAAAATCCCTTTTATCCTCTTCACACTCATCAACAAATTCATATTTAACCAAATTTTGCTCTTCTATTGAAGCACTACCTTTTGATCCACAAATATCTATCTTCTTTAAAAAGCCTGGATAAGAACCAGTTGTACCTTCAATAACACCAAGAGCACCGTTTTTAAACTTTAAGATTGCTGTAGCAGTATCCTCAACTTCAATGCCAGAGTGAGATCTTAGAGCAGTATAAGCTGTGACTTCTTCAACGGGACCACATAACCAAAGCAGAAGATCAATAGCATGAATACTTTGATTCATAAGAGTTCCTCCCCCATCTAAAGCCCAGGTACCTCTCCATTCAGCACTATCATAATACGCTTGAGATCTAAACCATTTAACGTGAGCATCACAAATACTTAGTACACCAAATTTTCCAGCATCAATAGCTTTTTTAATAATTTTAGGAGCTTCGTAAAATCGTGATTGAAATATTCCAGCTGCAATTACGCCGTGCTCTTTTGCCTTTTCTATAATTAAATTACATCTCTGAGAAGTAATTTCAAGAGGTTTTTCAATTATTACATGTCGTTTTGATTCTATTACTTTAATAGCTGGACCAAGATGCGCCCCAGAGGGAGTTGTAATTGTAACTATATCCAAATTTTTATTCGCTAAAAATTCTTCTATATCATCATAGCCCGTACAATTATCATAATTAGAACAAATTTCTTTTGCTTTACCAGGTACTAAATCGTAACCTGCTATAAATTGACAATTATTTAAGGATTCAATTGCTTTAATGTGTACTTTAGCTATATTGCCTAATCCTATTATTCCAAATCTTTTCATTTTATATCCTCCAATTTAGTTTTCTATAAATTCTTCATTCTTATTATTCTTGGTACTTAACTTTAATAATAATACTATTTTTCTTATTCCTCTACAACAATTGGATATTCAGCTCGTTTGCTAAAACCAGAATTCAATAACCACATAAAACTCTTACATTCTTATCAATTGTAAATGTCATTATTATTAGAAATTCACAATCCATCTTATCCTGAACTATAATGAAAATTATCCCTTTTATTTTTCAAGAACAAGTAACTTACCCTATTTTATTCTTCCATCAAAACCTTTAAATAATGCATCATCACCTGATTATCCTTGGTTTATAAAGGAATTCTATTGATGCCTAAAAAGATAAAATTTACAATGCAAAAGATAAAAATGAGGATTGAGAAATATCCATTATAATATCAATTATTAAATTCTTTTATATGATGCAAAAAGCCAATATGATATGCGTATTTGTAGGAATCTATAGTATTAAAATAGCTGAATTTAAACATCTCAAAGCTAATAAATTTCTAAAATAAATAAACATCAAAGTTTTAAATTGTAGTCTCAATATATGGTGATTATAAGCAAATAAATACTATCAGGGGACTGAATCAAGATAGCAAACCAGCTTGCAAAAACCTCAACTAAAATGCTTAATAATACCAATAAACCAAAAATATTTGCTAGTTAGAAACAATAATCGTAAATTATTAAATATCTTCAAGGTATAAAACCATAAGAAAATTAATACTGTTAGGTATGTTTTTTAATCAGAATTTATATAGTTAAAAAGCATTAATATAACTAAATAGTGCAAGTATATAGCATTTGTATTGTATTAACTTAATTATAAAAAAAAAGTATCATTTTTACAATTTTTTACTAACCATTTTCTATATTTTATGGTAATATTTTCTTCATGAACAAAAATAACAAAACACCAATAATATTACATGGACATTTCTATCAACCTCCAAGAGAAAATCCGGTGACAGGAATTATACCTAAACAACTTTCAGCAGAACCATTTGTTGACTGGAATGAGAGAATATTAAATTCATGCTATGCGGCAAACATCAATGCTCGCTATTTAGACGGAACAGGCCAGGTTATTTCAATTACAAATAACTTTGAACATATATCATTTAATTTTGGCCCAACCCTATTATCTTGGATGGAAGAACATCACAAAGACATTCATGACCAAATAATTGACGCTGATAAAAAAAGTGTTAAACACCTTGGACATGGCAATGCACTAGCGCAAGCTTTTAATCATACAATCCTTCCTCTAGATAGTTTGGATGATGCACGAATCCAAATTAGATGGGGAATTCAAGATTTCCAATCTAGGTTCGATAGGATGCCTGAGGGAATGTGGCTTCCTGAAACTGCAATCAATCCAAATGTTATTGATCTTTTAAGTGATGAAGGAATTAAATTTGTAATTCTATCTCCATGGCAATGCAAGAGTGTTGAAGATGAAGAAGGTAATACTGTTAATTTAAATGGTAAGCCTGCTCCATATGATAGAGCATATATTTTAACGGGAACAAACGGTGGAACAATTAATGCATTTTTCTATCATCCCCATCTTGCAGAGAATATTAGCTTTGGACACCTACTTCGTGATGCAGATGCTTTTTATTCACACTTTGAACACTTAAAAAATAATGAGAAACCTAAATTAATTCATACAGCAACTGATGGAGAAATCTATGGCCACCATGAACCATTTGGTGATATGGCTCTTGCTGCTGTGATTAAGAAGGTTGAAACTAGAGATGACTTTGAATTTACAAACTATGGTAAGTTCTTAGCAGAGAACCCTGCAACCTTGCATGCTACCCTTCACAAAGGAGAGGCAGATAAAGGAACATCCTGGTCCTGCTTCCACGGAGTATCACGTTGGTACAAAGATTGTGGTTGCAGCACAGGTGGACCTGAAAAATGGAACCAGAAATGGAGAACCCCTCTTAGAAACGCTCTCGACAATAATTCAGAAAGATTGACTAAAATTTTCAATTCTAGAATAAACACCATATTCCAAAACCAAGTAGAACCTTATCAACTTTTAACAAATTATGGAATTGTAGCAAGTCAACGAAAAACAATGATTGATTTTATTAAAGCTTTAATTGAGCAATATCCAGTTGCAAAAGGTAATGAGAGTGAAATTGCATGCCTTCTTGATGGAATGAAGAACAAATTTTTCTCCTTTACCTCTTGTGGTTGGTTCTTCAATGATCTTGCAGGAATTGAACCAAAACAAAACCTTCAATATGCTCTTTATGCAATAGACCTATTTCAAAGATATAGCAACACAAGCTTATTAGCACCTTTCTTAAAAGATTTACAGTTAGCAAAAAGCAATGATATAAAAGAAGGTAATGGCCTAAATATTGCACAAACAATCCTCAAATTAATTCCAGGTGAGGTAGAAGCTGCAATCTATTTTGTGATGAACAGAGCTATTGCCAATGATAAATTTTACACAAGTCATTATGGAAGATACGAGTTAAAATCAATTGAAAGCATAAAAGAAAATCCCAAACTAGATATCTATAATACAATATCTCTTCGAAGTTTTTCATTTGAAGGCCTATATGATTTGGATGATGAGGGAGAAAATTTAAATATTTCAATGACGGTAAAGGATATCCCAGATAACAATGTTCGTCATTACTCTTTAACAAATACCGACATAAACCCCCGTATCCTAGAAAGCGCCTTCTACTGGATTGAGTATTCTCTTTCCTTTGTAGATGATGAATCAATTAGACAAATTTCAAAAGATGTTAGAAATTACTCCTTCATATTCAATTCATCACCTTATCTTCCAATTGATAAAAACTCAGTTGAATTTATTGGGACAGCATTACGAGCATTAAGAAGCCTTTTTATCACTCCTGATACATTATCTTGGGATGAAATGGAACCAAGCGTTTATTCATTGGTTTCTTTTATTCAAAACCATGGTAGAATAAATGAAATTATTAAATTGAAAAAAATATTTATTGAAGAAACAGAGGATCTTACAACTAAAATATTAGATGAAGGTTTAACCAATTCTAGAATGATTGAATTATCTCAATTTTTAAAATTTACCTACAAAGTAAAATTAATTATTGATTTGGGAAATTTACAAAACGCCATTTATCCTTATTTTGATGATAAAGAATCCCGGAAAAATCTTGATATGAAGAAGTTCTTAAAGATGAAATCTCTTTTAAACTTTGTATAATTTCACATTATATAATTAGCAAATATTCTAGCTTGCATAAAAAATGTTAGTTAGAATATTTTTTTAAGTTATTATTTCCTTCATAAAGAAATTAATTTTTCTTATTTTAAGTATGTTATTATTAATGGATAAATATTTATCCTATTAACAAAAAAGACCAATTGAAACATAAATTCAATTGAAATAAAACATTAAAAATGATAGTTTAGAAAAAGTTAATTATTAATATTGCTATATTAGTTTTTCCAATTAACTAAATCAAACCTCCGTAGACATATCTATGGGACAAAAGATGGGAGGAATTACACTATGTTGTATTCCAAAGAAGTAATGAATATGTGCCCTATTACTAAAGGCGCATATCACGGACCAGCTCCAATTCCAGAAGAAGGAAAATGGGTTCAGGCAAAACAAATCGAAGATATCAGTGGTTTAACTCACGGTGTTGGTTGGTGTGCTCCTCAACAGGGTGCATGTAAATTAACATTAAATGTTAAGAAAGGTATCATTGAAGAAGCTTTAATTGAAACTCTAGGTTGTACTGGTATGACTCACTCTGCTGCAATGGCATCTGAAATACTTCCTGGTAAAACGATTCTTGAAGCTTTAAATACTGATTTAGTATGTGATGCTATTAACGTTGCTATGAGAGAATTATTCTTACAGATTGTTTACGGTAGAACACAAACTGCATTTAGTGAAGGTGGACTTCCAATTGGTGCTTCCCTTGAAGATTTAGGTAAAGGACTACGTTCTCAAATTGGTACCATGTTTGGTACTAAACTAAAGGGCTGTCGTTACTTAGAAATGGCTGAAGGTTATGTTACTCGTGTAGCTTTGAATGATAACAATGAAGTTATTGGTTATGAATTCGTTCACCTAGGTAAGATGATGGATGCTATCAAAGCAGGAACAGATGCTAATAAAGCACTCGAAAATGCTAAAGGTACTTATGGCTGTTGGTCTGACGGTGTAACCTTTATTGACCCTCGTAAGGAGTAAGAAGATGGCTGACTTTGAAAACAAAGATAGAAGAATTGACGGCGTAAACGCATGTCTTAAAGAATATGGTATAAAGAATCTAGAAGAAGCTTTAGCTCTTTGTGAAAGCAAGGGCTTCAATCCTGGTGAAATCGCTAAAAGTGTTCAACCAATCGCATTTGAAGATGCTGCATGGTCTTATGCTTTAGGTGCTGCAATTGCAATCAAAACAGGTTGTTCAACTGCTGCTAAAGCTGCTGAAGCAATCGGCATTGGCCTACAGGCTTTCTGTATTCCTGGTTCTGTTGCAGCAGAGAGAAAAGTTGGTATCGGTCATGGTAACTTAGGAGCTATGCTACTTAGAGAAGAAACAAAATGTTTCTGTTTCTTAGCTGGTCATGAATCCTTCGCTGCTGCTGAAGGTGCTATTGGTATTGCTCGTAACGCCAACAAAGCAAGAAAAGATCCTTTAAGAGTTATCTTAAACGGTCTTGGTAAAGATGCTGCACAAATTATCTCAAGAATTAATGGTTTCACATATGTTCAAACTCAATTTGATTATGATACAAGTGAGCTAGCAATAGTTCGTGAAGTACCTTATTCAAAGGGTGAAAGAGCTGGTGTTCGTTGTTTCGGTTGTGATGATGTACGTGAAGGTGTTGCAATCAATCACTTTGAAGGTGTTGATGTATCAATCACAGGTAACAGTACCAACCCTACTCGTTTCCAACATCCAGTAGCTGGTATCTACAAAAAAGAATGTAACCAACAAGGTAAAAAATACTTCTCAGTTGCATCCGGTGGTGGTACAGGTAGAACTCTACATCCAGATAACATGGCTGCAGGTCCTGCAAGTTATGGTATGACAGATACAATGGGTAGAATGCACAGTGATGCTCAATTCGCTGGATCATCTTCAGTTCCTGCACACGTAGAAATGATGGGATTCATCGGTATGGGTAACAACCCTATGGTAGGAGCTACTGTAGCTGTTGCCGTTGCTGTTGAACAAGGTATGAGAAAATAATTTTAGGAATCTAAATTTATTATCTTCACCAAAACCTCTTTTGCCATTAGTTTGGTAAAAGAGGTTAATTTTTTACCCTTGAATTATCAAAAAAAGTTCCCCTATAATTTAGAGGAACCATTTATATTAAAATCTAAAACCTATGAAGCAAATCAATCGCCTAATAGAGATTGTGCATGCTTTAAGGAAATGGTGCTATCACTATCACCTGAAAGCATTCTAGCTATCTCCTTAACTCTTTCAGCCTCATCCACATAGGCAATCGAAGAATAACTCATGTCTTTTTTAACATATTTACTTACAACAAGCTGTGCATCAGCTTTTGCAGCAATTGATGCAAGGTGTGTTATTGCAATAACCTGAGAAGAAGATGAAAGAACAATCAATTCATCAGCCACCTTGCTAGCAACTTCCCCTCCTATTCCAGCATCAACTTCATCAAATACCAAAGTTGAAACAGGATCTTTTTCTCTAAGAGTGCTTTTTATGGCTAGCATAACACGAGAGAGTTCGCCTCCACTTGCAATTTCTTTTATAGGACGTGCTTCTAAACCAGGATTTGCAGATAATTCAAAGGAAGAGGATTCATTACCACTTATTTTATATTCATCATATGATTCAAGCTTAATGTTAAAAGTTGCATGAGGCATTCCAAGTCCTCTAAGTGATTTTTCAATTGCTCGACTTAACTTTTTAGCACCTAACTGTCTCTTTAGAGTAAGTGCATTAGCCGATTCAATTAATTTTAATTTTGTTTTCTTTATTTGATTTTCAATAAATTCAATGTCGTCTCCACCATTTGTTAAAGCAGATAACTTTTCATCAATTTCATCTTTAAAGATGAGTACATTCTCAATGGTTGGACCATATTTCTTCTTAAGTCTTTGAAGTTGAGAAAGCCGTTGTTGCATGTTATCAAGATCATCTTGAGAGAAAACCATACCAGAGAGATAGTCTTTCAAACTTTCACAGATGTCCTCACATTCAAGTGCAGTAGATTTCAATCTATCTTGATAATCCTTCAAGGTCTCATCTGCATTAGCAGCTTTATTTAGTGATTCAATGCTATTGTTTATGTTGTTTATTGTACTGGAGACATCATAAGAACCATTCAATAGCTCAACTGCGTTTTTAAGGCTTTCATGTATATCTTCAAACTTACTTAATTTATTAATTTCATCTCTAAGATTTTCATCTTCATCTTTTTTAGGATCAACTTTATTTAATTCTTCAGCTGCAAACCTTAAGTAATCTTCCTCTCTCTTTGAAGAAGCGATGAGGGCTATAATATCAGCTCTCTCCACTTCCATTTTATTTAACTTATGAAATAAATCTTGATACTCAGAAAGAAGTTTATCACTCTCACAAAAGCTATCCACTAGAGATAGCTGCTTTTCACTCTTCATCAAGGATTGATGAGCATGCTGAGCAGATATATCCAAAAGCATTGTTGAAAGACGAGATAGCGATGCTTTATTTATTGGCATATCATTTAAATAGCTAAGAGTTCTTCCATTGCTTTTTAATATTCGTCTTATAATTAAAAAATCATCATTGCTCTCAATTGATAATTCATCAAGAAGAGCTGTAATTTCTTTAGATTTTCCATCAAGCGTAAAACATCCACTAACACTTGCACTTTCAAAACCAAATCTTATTGATTGAATATCACCACTGCCACCGAGTAAAAGAGATAATGCAGATAACAATATGGACTTACCTGCCCCAGTTTCACCGGTAATAACAGTAAAACCACTCTTTAATTCAATATGAATATCTTCTATAAGTGCAAAAGCATGAATATCTAAACTTTCTAGCATCTTGATTCCCCTGACCAGTTTAATTTATCACGTATGATATCAAAACCATTTCTGTTTGTTGTTGTAAGAAGCAATGCATTTGATCTTGATGATAAGACTTCAACAATATCACCTTCCAAAAGATTGTAATTTACTTGTCCATCTAGTGTTACATTCAAGCCTGTTCTTTGACCTTCTAGTATCTTAACTGAAATCTTTGAATTACCTGAAATAACAAGAGGTCTGTTAGATAGTGCAGAAGGACATATAGGAGTTACTATCAGTGTTGATAATGTTGGATCTACAATAGGCCCACCAGCTGCCAAGGAATAACCGGTTGATCCCGTAGGTGTTCCAATGATAATCCCATCTGCTCTGAATTTTCCAACATATGTATTATCTATATAAACACCAAGGTTAATGACCTTATTGATTCCCCAGGATGAAATAACAGCTTCATTCAAGGCAGAACCATAAAACACCTTCTCTCCATTTCTTAATACCGCAGTCTTTATTGTAAGGCGACGAGTTATTCTGTGATTTTTTCCACCAGATAAATAAGAATCAAGAGTGGACTCCCACTCACCAACACCTACCTCTGTTATGTAACCAAAGGTTCCCATGTGCACAGGAAGAATTGGAATTCCTAGATCCTTTATATATCTTACACAATAAAGAACAGTTCCATCTCCCCCAAGTGAAATTACCAAATCAGCATTTTCAGGAAGAGTTAATTGCTCCATGCTCTTTTCAGTTTTTATTATAGAACTTGAGATGTTCTTTTTATTGAGGTATTCAACTACGTTTTGTGCAACACCCTCAACAGTGTCTCTTTGTAAATTTGCAACAATTACCACATGTCTAGGTAATATTATTTTATTAATCAAAATCAGCTCCTAAGGTAAATGAGATATAACTTTTACAAGTGTATCTATATCACTTGATTTCAAATATGGGTAAATAGGAAAAGCCACACCTCTAAGAAGAGATGAAGTTGCACCTGGATATAGGGCAAACTTATCCTTTGCATCAGATACCACCACATCATCAAACAAGGGTTTGCAGATTACATGGTATTTCTTTGAGAATGCTATTACATCTTCTGGCTTTGAATCAAGAACTACAGGGAAAATCCATGCATTTGGATCAAAATCCAAATCGGTAATTCCAAATAATTTATGACCTGTTTTAAGCAAGGCTTTTTTAAACATATCAAAAAGTTCTCTACGTCTTAATAAATATTTATCAAATTCTGCTAATTGGATTATTCCTAGAGCAGCATTCATGTCAGGCATCTCTTCATATCGTAGAATATCTTTGTACAAGGCTCGAAGAGGATCTTTATAAACCTTATTCTTGTAAAGAATAATTGCTCCACCACCACAGGATACTATGTGTTCCTGCTCAAAAGCACAAATTACAACATCACCAAAGCTACCGGCAAAGCTATCACCATAAGCAGAACCTAAACTCTGTGATATATCCTCAATTATAGGGATCCCTAATGCTGAGAAATCATCTCCATATGGTATTTGGCAGGCAGGCTCATTCAATAAAACGACCTCGCCACCCTTACCAACTGCTTCTAAAGCTGATTGAGGTGAAAGACATCCTGTATCTTTGTTTATGTCACAAAGCATCAATTTAGCACCCAATTTCCTAGCTGCAACCTTGTATATTTTAGGAGCCAATACTGATGTAATTATAACAGAACCTTCTCTAACATCTAGTAACTGCAAGGAGGAAGTTATTGCATCAAAGTAGCTTCTAAGTGCAATTCCACCTGCCATGTTTAATCTAGTTTTTAAGATATCAAGGAATTCTTTCTTTCTAACTCCAGGACCAATTCTCTCATCAACCATTGTCTGTATTACAGACTGCATATCTTTTCTTCTTAATGTTGGTTTGTAAAATTCTATATTGTCTGCCACCACATACCTCATAATATATTATAACGTGATTTAATCTACATAGCTATGATAAACCTTTCTAATTGTTACTACCATATATATTATAAAAAACAATCACTTTGCATCATCTTTAACAAATCACAATATGAATACTCATATTTCATAAAATCTAAATGTTCACTGCAATTTATTAATTCAATCTGCGAGCAACCTTAGAAATGTCCTCACCCATTTTAAGAGTGTCTCTTAATTCATCGGTTAAATTAAAAGGAATATACGATTCTGCAGTTCCCTCATTCAATTTACCAACAACTAATTCATCCAATAAGTAGGATACATATTTAACCATATCAAGATCATTCAAGTTTGCACTCTCAATAACTGTTTCCATTATAGCAAAATTTATTGCATCAACATCTTCTTCACAGAAAAAATTGCTCAACTTTGTTTCATTGAGAATTTTTATAATATTATTAGATCCAATTGGATAAGGTGCTAAATCAGAACTCTCCAAGTAGGCTAAAAATGAATCATAATTATTTAGAATATAGTTTAGAAGAACTGATACCTTATCATCACCTAAGTGATAGGAGAGTCTTCCTTCAGCAACCTTTCTAAGTTTCTTAAATTGAATCAAAGACCCACTCTTTCTATCTCTTAAGAAATCCTCTTCTAAATAATTTTCACCGTTAAGTTTTTTGTTCTTTATTTTAATTTTAAGTGATTTATCAATAAAATTTATTCTATCAATTATTCTAATAATCCTTTTTGAGGTTAACTCTATATTGGAACCTTTACTACACTCATCCATCTTCAGGCAATCTTCAAAAGCAATTTTTATAAAATCACATTCAAGTGCAACTTGAAATCTATTGTTTATATCGCTTAAATAAGGTCTAATCCAATCAGAGGAAATAAGTCCTTCATGATCCTTAATTTCATTAAGTGGCGTTGGAGATTTCATTTGCTTTCTATAGATATACTGAACAACTTTTTTAGCATTAGATGCAGGAGTTAAACAAATCATCCAAGCTTTACCAATCTTGTTATTTTTAACAGATGATAAAACTTCAATTGTTGCTTGTGATAATGAAACCCTATCCTCTTGTAAAATAGACTTGCTAATTGCATGGGATAATACCTTTAATTTACCTGCAACGATGCTGAAGGCATAATCAAGATCCTTAAAATTGATTTCAATTCCAATCAAATTTAATTTATTGCTCATCCTATAACTTGATAAACCATAGAAATACTTATCAACAATCAAAGCTGAAAGAAGATTATTTGATAGTTTAAAATCCTTAATAATTGAATCATCATTTAATTCCATAAGAGTTAATTGATTATCTTTACAATCCAAGAAAGGGGCAGCATGACTTGTTTTAATACTACCCACTTCATCATTTCGTGATGCTTTAGCACCATTATGATTTGAGAAAAAATACTTTCCTTCCATCTCTTTCACTTTTTGGATACGTTTTGAAATATTTAACTCAACTTCAGTTAGTAAATCATCATCACATTTTGGTAAATTTGTTGAATATACATCCAACATTGAATATCGTTCATTAAGATTATATTTAATCCTTAAACTTTCATTCTTTGCTGCAAACTTGAAGATTGTTTGAAAATCTAAAAAGGATCCAACATTGTGCAAGGTTTTTTTCATTGCTTTAATATATATATCTTTATCATTTATTTGAACACTGTAATCTAATATAATCTTATCTGATTTTTCTATTTGAGCTTTTTGAGCTTTTTGAGCTTTTTGAGCTTTTAGTTCTTTTTCAGTATTATTGATTGAAATAAAAGAGCTAGCAATGCTTTTTAAATCATCATTTGCTTCTGGGTCCTCAACAAGTTTTTCAAATAACTCAATCTGCTTATCCAATTCTATCTTAAACTTTTCAACATCCATCTCTCCATCAACAGGATTAGTACATTCATTAATAAGTTTTGTTAAAATATCATTTGCATTTGATGTTGGTTTTTCTTGGTTAATAGTATCTTCTGGTGTTTTTAATTTATCAATTTTCATACATCAAATATAACATAAAAAGAGGTTTTTTAATACTTAATTTAAGGTAAAACAAATCCTTGAAAAAAACATTCAATATCAAATTAAATCCAATGTACCTTTATTACTTTAGCTTGGACTGAACCCATTAAGATGAAACTCCAACTGGTTATTATAAAAAACTAAGCAATAGTAATTACTCTGCATGGGTGGGAATATCATAAACAGTGTTTATAACCAGCTTTGCAAAGCTGGTTATAATAGAAGATCTTATTGATAGAGTATTTTTTTAGTTCCTTTACATTTGATTCATTTTAATTGATTAAAAGTAAAGACAAATTAACTGTTATTAACTTAATTAATAAGCATTGTTGACATAAGCTATATAATAATAGAAAATTAAAAGAGTATCCAATATTTTATAAATTCATAATGAGGTTTTTATGCAAAAGCTATTATTTTCATTGTCTATCGTTTTTACTGGTCTTATTATTGGGTATATTATTCAAAGACTAGTTCTTAATGAAAAAATCAAGGCAGATAAGTCACTTACAAAACAACGTAGAATTCTTCAAGACATTGCTTTACTTTGCTTAAATCCAATTGCTACCATTGGAG
>CAYWGU010000047.1:0-4245 GCA_964457975.1 uncultured Spirochaetaceae bacterium
TTTTCAATAAAAAACTCAAAAAAAATAAAACTATTTACTCCTTGATTTTCAACTACTTTCTAGTAATTTGGTTTACCTTAAATAAAAATCCTACCCACACAAAGCCCCGACGAACCTTGTTTTTAGCATTATATATAGATGCAAAATATACCAGTAAATATTTTGTATCTATAATAGAATATATCATTGTTTTTGTTTATTTACAATTACAATTTGTTAAGTGAGAATAATTATTCAGGTTGAAACTTGAAATGGTAAAGAACCAATAAAAGCTTTTGGATATCTGTGTTTAAAAATTAATAAGTGTTACAATGCAATTCTATCCTCTATTGTACACCCTTCGAGTTAAAAAAATGACTAATATAATATGGGAGGTGTATTTTTTCCGTGTCCACATATATGAGCCATTGTACTTTATGTTTCATCATTATGTTCGAGAGTATATTATCCTTTATTACTTTATTGCTATTATTTTTAGTTGCTCTACAACTAGAAAAATAATAATGCAATAGATAATAGCATCGTGGTTAAAATTAAGTTTTTATGTTTCATCTATATCTTTTTTGTGTGTTTATATAGTTTGTGTAAATTTAAAATGTGAAATATATGTGAAATTATTATAAGAGTATTCCATTAATTCGAGCATCAAGTATGAATAAAGTGAGTGGAATTTGTCAAAAACAATAAATTATTGATATTATCATTCAATATTGTAATTTTTTCAAAAAATTGGTATTTAATTATGTATAAGTTTGATAAGTAATAATTTGGCATAAAAGTAAATTCAGTTAGATAAAAGTAGTTAATATTTTTATTATCTTCATTTGATTTGACCGTTACTATTTTTGTTGTTAGAATATCTTTACATAAATAAAAAGGGGAGTGAATATGAAACCAACATTGGTTATATTAGCAGCCGGCATGGGAAGCCGTTATGGTGGGGTTAAGCAAATAGATGCTGTAGGTTCACATGGTGAAACTTTATTAGATTATGGTATCTATGATGCAAAGCGTGCAGGTTTTGGTAAGGTTGTATTTATTATTAGAGAAGATATTGAAAAGGATTTCAAAGAAAGACTTTTTGATAGAATAAGTAAAAATATAGATGCAGAGTATGTATTTCAGTCTGGAACATCTCTATTAACTGATGAGCAGATTGCATTGAGCAAGGATAGAGTGAAACCATGGGGTACTGTTCATGCAGTGCTTTGTGTAAAAGATGTCGTAAATGAGCCTTTCTGTGTTATTAACAGTGATGACTATTATGGTGCTGAAGCCTTTGAAATAATGGCAAAGCATTTAAGCAATCTTGAACAGGGTAGCACAGAGCATGCTCTTGTTGGATATGTGTTAAAGAATACAATGAGCAAATCTGGATCAGTTTCAAGAGCAGTATGCACTGTGAATGATGGTTACTTGGTATCAATGAAAGAGAATACTAAAATTGAATGGCAAGGAGATAAAATCATATCTCATTTGGATGGAGCCGATATTGAAATGACAGGTGATGAATGGGTATCAATGAATTTCTTTGGTTTTACACCAAAAGCATTTGATTCCTTTGAAGTCTTCTGGGACAAATTTATTGAAAAGAATATTACCACTGAAAAAGGTGAATCTTATCTTCCTGAAGGTGCCTCTTCTATTATTACAAATGGAGAAGGTAAAATGAGGTGTTATACAACCAATGAAAAATGGTTTGGAATGACATACGCTGAAGATCGAGAAAATGTTAAACATGAATTGGCTCAAAAAACAAAGTCAGGTTATTATCCTGAAAAACTTTGGGAAAAATAAAAGTAAATCCAACTAACGTGTGAATAATATTTAAAAGGGAAAAAGTTTGTAGCTTTTTCCCTTTAGTTATTTTAATGAATATTATTTAAATATGCTTTGAGCTCCAAGCTGCTTTTGATATTGGAGTGAATCCTTCACCCATAACTTGATAAGTTTCTTGAACTATTACAAAAGCATTTTTGTCATGGTTTTTAATTTCATTTATAAGGCGACCTATTTTATTTTTCTTTATAACTGTCATCAATACAGGTCTGTCTTCTCCTGTATAAAGTCCTTTTGCCTGAAAAATAGTACCACTGTGATCTAGTTCATCAAGAATGACCTTTCGTATTTCTTCTGCCTTATCAGTTATGATATAAAGTGTTTTAGAATTATATGAGCTGGCTCCTAAGAGGATCTTATTAATTCCAACACCTGTGATATAAATGGTGATAATTGCATACATTGCAGCCTCTATTCCAAAGAAAAATATGCTACAAAGAACAATTACTGCGTCAGTAGTAAATAATGCGGTACCAAGGGATAGTGGAGTGAATCTAGCTATAATTTGAGCTATTATATCAGTACCACCAGTATTTGCTCCACTTTTTAGTACAAAACCTAAACCTGCTCCAAAAAGAATGCCAGCAAAAATAGCTGAGAGTAAATATGATACATAATGAGAGTAATCTATAATTCCAGTATCACCAAACCATCTGGTTAAAAGCATTGTGAAAAATGAAAATAAAATAGTTCCTAAAAGGGACTTTAATCCATATTCCCTACCAAATATCATGATACCAACAAAAAACAATGGTATTGAAAGTACTAAAATTAAAAAACCAACATCAAAGCCCAAGGTATGGTGCAGTATAATTGCAATACCTGATACACCACCATTTGCAATCTTAGCAGGGGTTGCAAATAATACAACAGCAGCAGCTGTTAAAAATGATCCAATTACTGTGTAAAAGTATTCTAATACTTTATAAAAACTCTCTTCTTTTTTATCTGTCATAAATTATCCTCAAACCTTTTGTGGAAGTTTTAAATTGATATTTCTCATTCTATCTATTAGCACATAAGGATCTTCTTCAACCACAAGTATATCTAAAACTGCTTTTTTCATGAATCCTGATTTGACGGCATTGTTTAAAAAACTTAGTAGCTCATCATAAAATCCATTAACATTTAAGAGCCCCACTGGTTTTCTATGATAGCCCAGTTGTAGCCATGTGTAGGCTTCAAAGAATTCTTCAAAGGTACCTATTCCACCTGGCAGTGCAATGAATCCATCAGATAATTCATACATCATAGCTTTTCTTTCATGCATGGTCTCTACAATTATTCTTTTTGTCTCTACTTTTTTATTTACCACTTGAGGTAAATTTAGCTTTTGGGGAAGAACCCCAATTACCTGAGTCCCATGTTCAAAAACATAAGTTGCAATTGTTCCCATTAAGCCAATGTTGCCTCCACCATATACCAGTGATATTTTTTCATCGACCAAGGCTTCGCCCATCTTCAGGGCACTTTTTATATACTGTTGGCTGTTACCTAAGGAACTGCCACAGAAAATAGCTAAAGAGTTTATTTTATTCATGGTCTTAGCATACATTCAACCATATTAGGTTACAAGATATTTACTAAGAAAGTATATCTTAAAAATTTGATTTAATGAAATTGGGTAGTTCAACTGTTAGGAAGATATTTGAGGTTATATCGAAATTGAATTTTAAACAAATTTACTTTTGTATGGTAAATGTTTGGACTCTGTCAAGCATACTAATGTAAAATCAGGTTTTCGAATTTGTCTATTTGCGTAAAAACGAAAAATAATTATATTGTGGGTAAGTAGTAAGCACTAAAGAAGTAATAAATAATAAAAAAATACCATAATTTAAGAAATTTACATAACATTTTCTAAATTTGTGTGATATAATTCAATAAATACGTTATTGGGTGGTGTTAGTTTGTTCAACTCATATTAGTATTAAATAGTTTGTAAATATAAAATTAATAAAAGGGGCAAGAGAAGGCATTTTGGCTTTTTCAGTTGTGATTTATGAAAAAAAGATTTTTAGCAGTATTAGCATTGCTGGTACTAGTTCCTACAATAATATTTGCTACAGGTGTAGCAATTACATGGGAATGGATGATAGACGATCCTCAAGTTACAGGTTTTAGATATCAATTAGATGATGAAAATGTAGATAACTGGATTGTAGTTGATGGTGAAACTACATCGGCAGTTTTTCAAAACTTAGAAGGTTCAGCAGAATATTCACTATACTTACAACAAACCTTTGACGGTGTTAATTGGTCAGATAGTGCTGTATCAGTAGCTTATCCATTATTTGAAGCAGAACCTGTTGTAGCTGAGGTAGTAGAAGAAATAGAACCTGTTGAAGTTCCTATTATAGAAGCAGTTATTGAAGCTCCTGTGGAAGAGGTAGTTGTTGAAGCTCC
>CAYWGU010000047.1:4345-20795 GCA_964457975.1 uncultured Spirochaetaceae bacterium
TATGGTAGAAGCAGTTGTTGAAACTCCTATGGTAGAAGCAGTTGTTGAAACTCCTATGGTAGAAGCAGTTGTTGAAACTCCTGTGGAATCTCCTATCAAAGACGTAGTTTTTGAAGCTCCTAAGAAAGAAGTAGCTATTGAGACACCTATGAAGGAATCAGTTATTGAAGCTCCTATGAAAGAAGCAACTTCGACTGGAAATGGTTATTATACATCAATTGGATTTAATCTTGGTGCATCATACGATTTAGCTGAAATTGAAGCAAATGAATCATATACTAATCTTCAACCAGTTATTGGTCTTTCTTTTGGATTTAATAATATTAAAGCTATTAATGAAAATATTGGCTTTGGTGTTGATTTAGATGCTAATTTAGTTGGTTACATTGGTAACGGTGCTGATTTCTTCGAGGAAACACTTGTATTGTATCAAGATAATACAGACTTCTCATTACAAATTGCATTGGTTCCTGAAATTGAATTTATATTTGGAGATTTAGGAATTGACCTTGGTTTGGTTGGTGGAATGACACTTGTTAATGTTAATTATGTTGGTACTGCAAATATTAATCCATCTGATTTATTTGAATATGGTATATTCACATATGGTCTAAAAGCTGGTTTTGATTATCGTTTAACAGATTTAATCCGCTTCGGTTTTGATGCAACTGCAACAAAGATTAATGATTTATCAATTACTGATTTTGACTATTCAATAGACGGTACAATGAGTATGAAGTTAACCTTCTAATAAAAAGAACTATATTTTATGTAGATAATATGAAAGGCTATCGGAGAAATCTGATAGCTTTTCATAATTTAAAGGTTTTGTAGGATTTATCTAGGTGGGAGAAAATTTATAGAAATAAGGAGTAAATAGCATAAACATGCATTATGTAATTGAGTTTATAACGAGAAAATTAAATGCAAGAAAATTTCGATTTAATGGTGAATGGATTCCTATGAGCCTATTAAATCTACTAGATTTCTACTTTATAAAGTATTCATACTCTTGACGATTATAAACTCTGTTTGTATCATACTATATATATTGATTCTGAACTTAATCTAAGGATAAGAATTGGTAAAATTACATCTAATCAATATTTGTATTGATTAATATAAGGAGAAGAGGAAATTTTTATTTCCTCAATAAAAAATAATGGAAGCAGGCCGTATGCAAAGTTGCATCGACTATATAAGATTTAACCAAGAATCAGAAGGTTTTGACATGTCTTCTGATGACGAGGAAGACATATTAGCCATTCTTAGAGAAGAAAAAACAGCAGATGAATTAATTCAGAATTTCTTAAGTATTAATGACCTTGAAAATATCGAATACAAAGCAAGTGAGATGGATTATTCATTTTATCCCGGAACAAGATGTTTAAGTAATTATTTTTCAATTAAGGACAGAGATCAACTAAGAGTAATTAGTAATTATATAAGTAGTATGAGAACTGCAGAATTTCTGCTATATCCAATTAATGGTCCATATACCATGGAGCATCTACAGCAAATTCATGAGCATTTATTTGGGGATCTTTATCCTTCCTCTGGTGTTATTAGAACAAAGTCTGCTGCAAAAAGAACTGAATTTTGTAATCCAAACTACATAGAGGCTGCAGGTAAAGAAATTTTTGATAAGTTAGCAAAAGATCATTTTCTAAGAAAAACAGATCGAGAACAATTTATTGGGGATTTAGCATATTACATGGGTGAGCTTGAAGCTCTACATCCTTTCAAATCTGGAAATGCACCAACAGCAAGATTATTCTTCATTATATTGACAAAGAATGCAGGATGGCAGTTAGACTGGTCTGAAGCAGATCCTGATGGTTTTTTGGAAGCTGACATTTGTGCCATTGATGGCGATTATCAACCCTTAATAGATGTACTTGAAGAAGTAGTTTATCCCAAAGACGATTGATTCCAATCTATATATAATCCTTTTGCAATTCAAAGAATTTAGCAGAGGGATTTTTTTATTTCAAGTTAATTAGATTTATAGAAAACACAATAAAAAAAATACAAATATATTATAGAAATTCTACAAATTTGATGGGTTTTTAAAATAAATAATAATTTTTAAAAAAAACAGCATGCTATTTTTCGTTTAATAATTTATTACCTACTAAATAAATAGGAATTAACTATTGCTTTTCTTTTCCTTTGTAACGATAAAAATTTATCTATTATGTAATAATGTTACTTTTCTTTTTACCTAAAAGTCTTTATATTGTAATTATAAAAAAAACACGGAGGCAATTATGACAAAGATAGCTTTTTTTGATACCAAAGAGTATGACAAAAAATGGTTTGATAAATATTTAAATGATGATGAAGAGATTACATATTTCGAAAGTAGGCTTAAAAGTCGCAATGCAAAAGTTTGTAACGGTTTTGATGTTGTAATTGCATTCGTCAATGATGAACTAGATGCTGATACCATCAGTGCAATAGCTGATATGGGTGTTAAGATGATAGCTCTTCGAAGTGCTGGTTTTAATAATGTCAATCTTAAAGCAGCATCAGATAAGGGCATTGTTGTAGCAAGAGTTCCCGCTTATAGTCCTTATGCTGTTGCAGAACATGCTACTGCCTTGCTTCTTGCATCAGTTAGGAAAATTAATCATGCATATGTAAGAACAAGAGAATTCAATTTTTCTCTTAATGGGCTTGTCGGATTTGACTTACATGGAAAAACTATTGGTGTTATTGGGACAGGTAAGATTGGTCGTATCTTCATCGATATATGCAACGGTTTTGGAATGAAGGTAATTGCCTATGATCCATATCCTAATAATGAACTCAATTGTGAATATGTATCATTTGATGAACTATGTAAAAGATCAGATATTATGTCCTTTCATTGTCCTTTAACAAAAGGAAACAAACACATGGTAAATGATGAATCAATTGCAAAAATGAAAGATGGTGTTGTTTTAATAAACACTTCACGTGGAGCACTTGTAAAGAGCTCTGCTTTGCTAAGAGGCTTGAGATCAAAGAAGATTGGTGCTGCTGGACTTGATGTATATGAAGAGGAAGCTGGTTTGTTCTTTGAAGATAAGAGCAATTCAATTCTTGATGATGAAAATGAAATATTAACTTTGTTGATTGCAATGCCAAATGTTATGGTTACCTCTCACCAAGCTTTTTTAACAGAGGAAGCACTTCAAAATATAGCATGCACAACCTTGACCAATATTAGAGAGTATATGACTGGCAAGGAAGTAGTAAACCTTGTGAAGGGCAATTAACCCCTTCTTCTTTCATATTGAATTTAGCTAAATAATTTACATATATATAATCAGAAGCTGTAGTTTTTACTATGGCTTCTTTTTAGGTTTCTTGGAAATAAAAAAGGCCACAAAATTAATTGTGGACTTTAACAATATCAATGAGAGCTTTTGGATTGTTGTAATTTAAAATATTTGGTTTCCCTCTGATGAGTTCTAATTATAATATTTTATTTTTTCTTAGGTAACTTTTTACATCTAAGCTTCAGATATTGCGAAAATCTAAACTTTAGCAATATCCTTAGCTATCAAAGCTTTTATATTAGAAGCTTAATGTTAAATCATCACTGATTTCAGCTTTTCTTTTAACAGTCATTTTGGGTTTGTTATTTATTTTAACAACCGTTCTTTCTTTTATGATGTAGCACTGGTGAATTTTTTGATTTCTTTGGAAATCTTCGCCAATGGTTTCTGCTGAAATATTTTTTACATCGTAATCTTGATAAATATATTCATCTAGTTGGAACTTTCTATAGTTATTGCTAAATATTAAAACACCATCTTCATCTAAATGTCTCATGCATAGGTGAATCAAACGTTTGTGGTCTTTATCAACATCAAATGAATTACGTGATTTACCGTTGGAGAAGGTTGGTGGATCACAGAAAATTAAATCATATCTATCATAGGTGTTATATAAATAACTCATGCAATCATCTTTATAGAAGAAGTGATTCATTCCTTTGTAGTCATTTAAGTCCATGTTACTTTGAGCCCAATCTAGATAGGTTTTTGATGAATCTACTGAAACTGTACTCAATGCACCCCCTTTAGCGGCTTGAACTGTAGCAGTTCCTGTATAACAGAATAGATTTAAGAATCTTTTACCTTCACTCATCTCACCAATTTTCTTTCTAATTGGACGATGATCTAAGAATATACCTGTATCAAGGTAATCTTGGAAGTTTGCAAGATACTTCGAACCATTTTCTCTAATAATATAGAATCTGTTCTTGTTTGTAATCTTATTGTATTGGTTGGCACCTTTTTGAGGAAGTCTGCTCTTAATAAAGATATTATCAATATCAATACCAGTAGCTCTTTCTGTTGCAAAGATCAACTCTTCAAGTCTTCTTTGTGCATCTTCTTCTGGAATTGTAGATGGTGCAGCATATTCTTGTAGGTTGACGAATTGACCATTATAGATGTCAATTGCAGCACTGTATTCAGGCATATCAGCATCGTAGATACGATAGTTTGTAACACCCTCTGCTTCCATTTTAGGTTTGAGTTCAGCCAAATTTTTAGCAAGTCTGTTGTAAGCCATCTGTGCACCTTCACTCAAAGGAGTTGCAAGACGTTCAGCTTTTTTATCAATTGCCTTACGTGTCATATCTGCTCTTTCTTCATCGCTGAATACATAGTAGTGTGCAATCTGACAATCGATTCCGCCGTTGTTTACTCTATTTGTTCTATTAGGTTTCATGTTGATGAAACTTAATAGTTCCTGCTCACCACAAATAATGGAAACATTCCAACCGCCAAATAGGACGTTTAATTGCTTACCGATTATTTCATATAATTGATCAATACCGGTGCTATCAAGTCTGACGCCATAAGGTGGGTCAGTTACAATGTAACCTACTTCACTTGGAACATCTTCTTTTGTAATTGTTGTGAAATCTTTTACTGAGAATTCAATTTTATCAGCAACACCTGCAGCTTTAGCGTTTGTCTGTGCAACTCTGATTGCATCAGGATTTAAGTCCCAACCATAGAACTTAAAGTTCTTGGTAGCACCTTCTTCCTCTTCAGCAATAGCTTTATTTAGTACAGTATTCCATACTTCTTCATCATGAATTGGAAGTCTATAAAATGAAAATCTATCAACATCAATAAGTCCTGGTGCAACTTTGCTAGCCCAAAGAGCTGCTTCAATTAAGATTGTACCTGCACCACAGAAAGGATCTAGTAAAGTAGGGAATTCTACAATTTCTTCCTCACTTTCTAATATTCTTCTGTATTCTGATCTTTTTAGAACTGTTGCAGCAAGAGTTTCTCTCATTGCAGCATCAATGAAGGCTTTTCTGTAACCTCTTTTGTGAAGAGATTTACCGGAAAAATCAACAAGGTAGGATACCATGTTACCTCTAACGTGGATATGAAAAGAAACATCAGCGTTTTCTTTATCAACGTTGGGTCTTTCACCATCAAACTTTTCACGAATTCTATCTACAATAGCATCTTTAAGTCTAACAGCTGCAAAGTGACCATTTTTCAACCAACTACAACCAATAACGGTTTGTGAAATAGAGAATGTTGTTTCAGGTGTAACCCAATCTTCCCAGGGTATTTGTACTGCTGATTCATAAAGTTCATCAGCATCTCTAACATCTTCCTGTTCATAAAGATTTAACATCAACTTAGATGAAACTCTTGTATACAAGCAGAAGCTATAAGCCTGCTCTAATGTTGCCTCAAATTCAACCCCACCTGGGCTTACTATTGCTTCTTCTACACCAAGAGATTTAATCTCGTTCTCCAAAATGTCCTGCTGGTTGGTTGCGCACGTTGCAAAAAATACCATGAATGCTCCTATCTCTGGTCTCCAGAGATTTATTAAAATAATCTATAATTTTTAAGGCCTACTGTTACTTCAGTAAGTCCTGTAATTCGGCTTTTCCAAATTCATACATACTATTGCAGTTTACGCAAGTTAATTCTAGAGGGAATGGGCCGTTTTCCTTAATATCGGTTTTATCTTTTATAGGTAATGCAGATAGGTGATTAGCAAATGTCTTTTTATCACAAGGGCATGAAAAACCAACTAGAGAATGCTTTAAATGATTTGCTTCATCAAAGTTTCTTACCATGAAGTCCTTTGGATCCATTCCACCACTAATTGCTTTAGCAAGAGAGGGTAGGTTCTTAACTTGTTGTTCAAGTTTTTCCATTACCTCGTTTTCATCATTACCTGGAAGTAATTGGAAGAATATACCACCGGCACCAAGAATTCTATTATCTTTATCAACATCAAAGTCCAAAACAAACAGTGATTTTGTTTGCTCACTTTCTAAAAAGTACAATCTTAAATCTTCTGCAAGATCGCCCTTTTGTAGCATTGTTTGACCTTTAAATGGAGATTTTGATCCTTCAAGAATCTTTGAAACTGAAAGGAATCCTGGACCATAAATTAAATCTGTGTCTACAGGGAATTTCTCTTCAATACCAAAGTTGGAGTTCTTTAAATAGCCTCTAACGGCACCACTTGCCCAAGCTTCAGTATAAACCCCTTCGCAAAGGCCACCACAATCAATGGACAATTGAATTCTGTCATTTTCTTTAACTGTAGATGCTAAAAGAGCAGCTGCAATATAGGATTCACCTAAAGTGTAAGCTTCTGCAATATCCAAGTTATAGTTGGCTCGAACTTGGTTAATCATTTGTGTTGTTCCAAGTACTGTTGCTCTAACTTGATTGTTGTCCAATAAAAAGATTTCCTTTCCATCAGGTGTTATATTCGTTAAATGTTTAATAAGTATTTTGTCTTTTATTTTTGTTTTTATCATGAGTGTAAGATAATTATTATTTACCAAAGAGGCAAGTATTTAAGCCAATGATTTAGCACAAAAATGGGATTATTATTGACTTTGAAAATTATTTATATCATCTAAGTTGTTTTGCAATTAAAAAATGATGAATCTCTTAGCATAAATCAAATTGCTTTAGAAAAACTATTTTTTTATGAATGTTTTGAATTGGTTAATTTATATTATTAAAGATAGATTAATAAAATATTTAATAACCAAACAAAATGTATTTAATTTCAGATTTGTAATTAACTCTAATTTTTAACTTTAAAGAGGCCTTAAATGTGCCAAAATAATCAATATTTATATAATTATCATTGAAAATAATAGGAAATGCACTCATAATATAAAAAAGGATTTTATTATTTTTTTGATAATAGATTATAAGTTGGAATTATGGAAAAAAGGGTCGTATTGATTACAGGTGGTGCAACAAGACTAGCAAGAAAAATTGTAATAGCTTTAGTTAAAAATAATTACTTGGTAGTTGTACACTACAATAAATCAAAGGGTGAAGCATCATTTCTTTCAAATGAAATAGGAGATGAGTGCAAGATTATTCAATATGATTTTTTTTTACATGAAACTAGGGAATTTTTTAATAGAGCTGTAGAATTATTTGGACGAATTGATTTTATAATAAATGCTGCATCCATTTTCATGAAACATAAGGTAGATGAAATAGATGAAGAGCTATTAGAAAAATATAATTTGGTACATTCAATAACTCCCCTTTTATTGAGCACATCACTGTATGAACATTTGATTGCAAGAGATAAAAAGGGAGCTATTATAAATATTACTGATGCATCTCTTAAATTACCCAGTAAAAATCGTATTCCATATTTTCTAAGCAAAGAAAGTCTATCATTTCAAACAAGATTGCTTGCTTCAGAGCTATCACCTACTGTAAGAGTCAATGAAATTGCTCCAGGTTTGATAATGTCCAGTGATAAAGATGAATCTTATTTTAACAAGATGAAGAAGATAAATAAAATGGGACTTGGTGATGATTGTGATATAATAGGTAGCATACTGTACCTATTAAAGGCCAATTATGTTACCGGTGAAACTATAAGTATAGATGGTGGTTTATTTTTTTAAAGCACCTGAGGTATTAAATAATGGAGGAATATTATTTTGATAATTACTAAATCGAGAAAGATACTGGTTGCTGTTTTGATGGCATCTAGTTTGACTCTTCCCCTCTATAGCCAATCATTAGGTGATTTGCTAGCTAAGGCGCAGAGTGAAAGTAATACTGCAGTAGCACTTGCACTCAGCAAGGAGCAATCATTGCTTACCCTTGATATGAATGATTTGAGTAGAGAAAAAACCTATTCAATAAATCCATTAATAACTGCAAATTTTCCAACTTATGCAACTGATCCAATTTATGATAGAGAGGATAGCAGCTATACTGTGGGTGGAACCGACGGTAAGTTAATTGCATTTAATTTTCCAGGTAGCAAGCATATAGCAAATTCACAACCTATTTATGATGATACAAATCTTTATATCGATGTTACCTCAACAATCTATTATGATGAGTCTTTAAGCCTTTTATACTATGGCTTAAAGCCAGGAGTTGGGTTTGATCATACCTTCTTATTTGGTGAGTATGATACATTAAGAGAAGATGCTACCGAGCTAATGAACTTAATAACAATTGATCAATCCTACAAAAGTGGAATGATTGATTATAAGAAAACAGTGTTGAACATGGTAAAGAATTTAATTATCAATGATCAAAATCAAGTGAAGCTTAAAAACTCAATTGAAGATGCACAGGTATCAATTAAGAATAACTTAGATCTCCAACTGTATAATAAAACCACCATTGGATATAAAGCTGATATGATAACTTTAAATAGCTTGAAGAATACTCTAGATAATGCAAAAACCCAAAGAGTGCAACTTGAAAGTAGATTTAAAGACTATACAGGATTCCTTTACAAGGGTGTTAATTCAATAGAATTACCTAATTTAGATATAGCTCCATCTCAAGAAGATAGCTTGACAGTTCAAATGGCAAAGCTACAATTGCAGCTAGTTCAGAACACAGTTGATGAAATTGAAAAGGATAAGGATAGAAGTTCATTATTTATTTCTGGAAATGATACTTTAACTATAAAAAGTGATGATAGCACTTTAGAAAACTCATCAACAGTTATTTTAAATTATACTGCAGATAACTTTAGTATTTTGGGAGCTGCATCATTAGCTACAACCTATAATGATGCGGAATGGACAAACACTCCTACTTTTAGCTTAGGTGGCAGTTGGACAAGTGATTCTACCAAAGAATATGATGTAATTGAAAGCAAGAAGAATGCAAATGAATTAATTGCTGCTCAAAGTAATTTAAGTTCAACTCTCTCAGAATATTCCTACAAAAAAACAAATCTAAAATCAAATATTGATTCTTGGAATTTTACATATTCCCAATTAGAAGATAATATGGAGATTGCAGGAGAGAATAATAATCTCATACAGCAGATGTTTGATTTAGGCTTGAAGAGTCAAACTGAATTAAATAAATCAAATATTGATTTTGATCAGATGAAATATGATGAACTAACTACATTAATTGATGGATGGTTGGTTAAATTTGAAATTGAAGCATTAAATTTATAGAAGGGGTTTAAGATGAACAAACGTGTTAAAATTAAAAAAGAAAAAATGCGTCTTGCACGATTACGTGCTGCCGAATTAGGCAAAGTGTTTACTGAAATGGATGATGATGCAACAGTTTTGGCATTCGTTGAAGCTCATAAAAATGATAGCCCTGAAAATAAAATAGATGATGAAGATTTTGTTTATGATTTTGCAATTGAAGATGAACCATCATTAACAGAAGATGAACTTCTTTCTCAAAAAGCACATGAAGCTGCCCTTGCTGGTCGTGAACGTGCTGCATCTCAATTGTCACTTGAAAAGCAACAACTAAAAAGAGAAGCAGAGGAAAAGGCTAAGCAGTTTGCAGAGAATGTTGGATGTCTTGATGATGAAGATATGATAGAAAGAAGAGAAGTTACAGATAAACTTATAGAGGAAGCTAGAATGGAAGACCTTTTTGATGATGAATTAGCAAAACTTGTTGAAGAAAACAAAATATCTCAAGAAAAGAGAGATAATCAAAAGTTAAAAGATTTACAACTTGAAAAAACAAGAACCTTTGAGCAAGCCAACTTACTTGAAGAAGTACTTGGTGTTATAAATAAATCTCAAGAACCTGAATTTGAAACAAATCAAGAAACCAAAGAAGAAGATAAGCTTGCAGATGATTATGATGAATTATCTGAAAAACTAAAACAAGAAGAAAATCTCATAAGATTGGATAATGAAATAAAAGATGAACTAAGAAGTTCTGAATTAGAATTTGAAAAGACAAGAGCTTCATCACAGAGTAAATATATTGTCCAAGCATTACTTTCCGCATCTCAAAGTGCAAATGAAGAAGGACTTGATGATAAACCACTGGATGGTGAAGAACTTTCTATAGAGAAATCAGATGTGGTGAAAGAAGCTGTAATTGAAGAAGAGGTAATTGAAGAAGAGGTAATTGAAGAAGAGGTAATTGAAGAAGAGGTTAAACCTGTTTCACAAATACCTAAAAAGAAAATTCAAATTTTAAAATCTAATATCAATGGTAAGGATATATTGTTGGTTAAAAGAGCTGTTGCAAAGGCTGCAGGTCTTGATGATGATAATAAAGTATTGAAGAATTCTGGACTTTTAAAAGAAGCTAAATTAATAGAAGATTATGAAGAGGAAATATCAGAACCTTTAAAAAAGGGTATTTCAATCGTTAACGAAGATGGAATTGATTATGTAGTTGTTAATGGTATTAAAATTGATACAAAAACCAGGGTGGTAAAAACACTAGGTATTGATGCGAACCTATTGAAAGATGTTGATCATCAAAAGGTTAGTAAAGATGACAGCCTGCATGAAGATTCACTAGAAGATACTGAATCCAGCATTCGTAAAGAATTAAAGAAGAAAAATGGTAAGAAAAAAAGAAAGAGAGTTATAATTTGGCTTTTTGTTTTGGCTATTATTATTGGAGGAGCTTATATATATAACTTCTATAATATAAATAGACGATTACCATGGGCAGAAGCAAAACTTTTAGGTGCTGATTCTACTACTTATGTGGATGCAAAGGTCGAGGAGCAGATAACAAACCCAAAGGTAAAAATTACTGGTTCCTTAGAAGCCGCTGATCTACAAACAGTTGTTCTTCGAACAAATGGTGCAATTAAGAGCATCAATGTTAAAGAAGGGGATATTGTTAAGAAGGGTGATGTTCTTGTAACTGTTGATGATACAACTGAGCAATATAATATTGCAAACCTTGAATCACAATTAAAGAGTGCACAATTAATGGGCAATGCAAATAATGTTAAACTGCTGGAATTACAATTGGATAATGCTAAAAACAACCTTGAATATACAAAAGCTACAGCAAACTTTGATGGTGTGGTAGCAGAACAAGGTTGGACAGTAGGTGATTACAACTCATTAACAGTTAATAACTCAAACAATATGATTATTGCTGATCTATCGGAGTTTAAAGCAACTGTTACAATTGATGAGCTAGATATTGGTTATGTTGAAGTTGGAGAGCAGGTTGAGTTATCATTTGATTCTCTTCCAGGAATTCCTGTTAATGCATTTGTATCAAGCATTCCTATGTTAGGTTATTATTCAAGGCAAGGTTTTGGTGTGTTGAATGTTGAAATTACAATCCCAAATCCTCCTAAAAAACTCAAGACTGGATTTACCTTTTCAGGTACAATTGTAAGTGCTAATGAAGAAAGCATTGTAGTTGTTAATCAAGCTGCCATTACTTCAAGTGGTGATAATAGCATTGTTAGAATTAAGATGGCTGATGGAAGTTTAAAAGATATTCCTGTAACTGTGCGTTATCTAGGTGAGAATAAATGTCAGATATTATCAGGTGATATTTTTATTGGCGATACTGTTGTAATTGAAAATGCTAAATCTTTTGCAGAACAAAATGGAATTAACCTAGGAAAATAAGGAACAATTAATGGCTAGAAGTGTAATATATTTAGACAGTGTAAAACGATATTATATTGTGGGGGACTTTTGTGTCAAAGCTCTTGATGGTATTTCTTTAAACATCAATGAAGGAGATTTTGCCTCAATTATGGGACCTTCAGGTAGTGGTAAGAGTACATTGATGAATTTAATTGGATGTCTTGATACTGCAACTAAAGGAACCATAAAGATTGATGGTGAGAATACTGCTGGTATGAATGATTTTGAACTTGCCTATATTCGAAATAAAAAGGTTGGATTTGTTTTTCAACAATTTAACTTACTCGGAAGACAGACAGCACTAAAAAATGTTGAAACTCCTCTTCTTTATGCAGGGTATAGTCCTAAAATTAGACGCGAGAAAGCCATGGAAGCTTTGGAGATCGTAGGTCTTAAAGATAGAATGAAGCACAGACCCACAGAATTATCGGGTGGACAGAAACAAAGAGTTGCAATTGCAAGAGCCATAGTAGGAAGTCCTTCTATTATTCTTGCAGATGAACCAACAGGTGCCCTTGACCAAAGAACAGGCAATCAAATAATGGACTTATTTGAAACAATTAATTCTCAAGGAAAAACCGTCATATTTGTTACACATGATGAGAAGTTAGGTATAAGAAGCAATAAAAAGATCTATCTTCGTGATGGTAGACAAGTGGGGGAATTTTAATGTTTTGGGAAAATATAAAACTTGCATTAGAAGAAATGCGGACAAGCAAGCTTAGAACAGCTTTATCTCTACTTGGAATAATAATTGGTGTTGGTGCAGTTGTTGCAATACTAACTTTAGGTGCAAGTGTCACCAGCAATATAACAGGAAGTTTGGATGAAGGTGGAGCTGATATCATTACTGTTTATAATACAGGTGATAAGCGTACTTCAAGTATTTTTGATATACAATTTGCAGATACAATACGAAAATCCAGTGAAGGTATCGAAAGTGTAAGCCCTATTATGCAGAACTCTGCTGTATTTAGAAGTAAGGATAAAAATGTTGGAAAAAGCTTCTATTGTGTTGAATCAACATATTTTGCATCACAAAGATTGGAATTTACAGAGGGTAAGGGCTTTACTCCTCAACAAAGCATAGATGCTGAGCAATTGATAGTTCTAGGATCCAAGGTTGCAACTGCCCTCTTTCCTGATGGCGATGCAATTGGTAGCAAGCTAACCTTGATTTTAGGTGATGATGGACTTATGCATTCCTTCAGTGTAGTTGGTGTTTTAAAAGAAAAAGAGCAGAGCTTTACAATGAGTTACAATAATGCAGTATACATCCCCTTGAATGTTTATTCTCAAAAACTAATCAATGATAAGGTTGTATCAAGCTATGTAGCAAAGTTGAAGCCAGGATATGATACTCTGAAGGTGAGTGATAACTTGAATAAGTTCTTGGACTCAACCGTTGGAAGTAGTAATTACAAATCTTTCTCATCGGCTATTATTGCAAATATTGCATCACAGGTTACAGCTGCTTTAAGTATTTTTCTAGCCGCCATTGCTGGTATATCGCTTCTTGTAGGTGGTATTGGAATAATGAATATTATGTTGGTATCAGTTGCTGAGAGAACAAAGGAAATTGGAATAAGAAAGGCTTTGGGGGCAAATCCTTCAACCATTCGTGAACAATTTCTTGTTGAAGCTGTTACATTAACTATTGTTGGTGGACTTATTGGAATACTATTTGGAATAGGTTTGAGCTATGCAATTGTAAACATAGCTGGATGGACTTTAAAATTATCATTAAATTCCTTTATAATCGCATTTGGCTTTTCAATGTTTGTTGGTGTTTTCTTTGGTTGGTATCCAGCTAAACAAGCAGCGGCATTAGATCCAATTGAAGCTTTAAACTACGAGTAGGGGATAGGATGAAAGAGAAACATTCGCGCTTTTCTGTGGCAGATGAAAAAGAAAAATTCTTTGTTGTATGTGGCCTTATAGTAGCCTATGTAATTCTTGTGAGTTTAATATTAATTCTTTTTAATGGATTGAAGGAAAGAGAAGATTTAAAGTTACAAACAGAGGCTGAAAAGTCATTTAACACGATTTTCTTTCATCTGCAAGAAGACCCTGTAAGGGCTGGCAGTGAGCTAGCTGATAACGGAATTATAGGTGTTGGTCTTTATACAAACTTGGGTAAGAATATGTTGATGCTTGGAAGTGTCCCACAATTACTTTCATCCTCCTATTCCACATCACTTGGGTCTTGGGGAAGTACAGAAGGTGGTGGAGTTACAACCTATAATAATGAAACAGAATGTGTAGAATATGTTAGATACATAAATCGATTGACACTACTTTTTGATGTTATTGATAAGAATATTGTAAATTTAAATAATTTTACCATTCCTTCAATGGCTTTTCCAGATGTTTTATATATTGTACTGGAAGGTTCTGCTTATCATGATACAATAGTAAAAATGGTCATTTTTTTAATACTTGGAATATTGACGCTGAGTGTGGTCTTTATTTTAATTTATCATATTTATGAAAACAATAGAGGTTATAGAGAAACCCTTGAGAAGCAAAGAAGTCTTGTTAACCTTGGACAAGCAGCTAGAACATTGACACATGAAATTAAGAATCCATTAAGCAGTGTAAACATACAGCTAGCAATACTTAGATTGAAGATAAATCCAAAATACAAACCTAACCTTGAGGTTATACAATCTGAAATGGACAGAGTTAAAGGATTAACAGATAAAGTTAGTGAATTCTTATATAATCCAACAGGAGTTCCTGTTAGAATCGATTTGAAACCTTTCTTTATTGATTTGATTTCTAAATTTGAAACACCTGTTCAGTTGTATATGGATGAAGATTTTAGTATATATTTTGATATATATAGAGCAAGATCTGTTTTTGAAAATTTGATTAAGAATGCCATAGAAAGTGGAGAGAATCCAAAGGTAGAGGTATTGATTGCTCGAGGTGTGAAGCCAAGAACGGTTAAACTTGAAATAAAGGATAGAGGTGCTGGTTTACCCGATGGTGCTAAAGATCAAATATATAATCCTTTTTATACTACCAAGACGACAGGTAGCGGGATTGGCCTTTCTATTTCCAAACAGTTTATAACTGCAAGAAATGGAAGCATTATATTATATCCACGAGAAGGTGGAGGAACTGTTGCTGAAGTAATTTTACCAATTACTTTAAGATAGCAATACATATTGGAGAATATTTTGAAAGTATTGATAGTAGATGATGAAATAAATATTAGAGATTCGTTAAGTCAGTTTTTTGCTGTTTATGAAATAGACAGTGAATGTGCGGAGAATGGACTTGCAGCTCAAAGAATGATATTTGAAAATACATATGATGCCATGGTTGTTGATTTAAAGATGCCAGGCATGGATGGACTTACACTTATTAGATGGATGAAAGAACAAAATATTGATTATCCTGTAATTATGGTAAGTGCACACGGAGAAATAAGTGATGCAGTATCAGCTTTGAAAGAAGGTGCAGCAGATTATATAGAAAAACCTTTTAATCCAGAAGAACTTATAGAAAAGCTCACTAAAATGGTTGAAGCATATAAAGTTAGAGAGATGATTGATAATGATTTTGTTTTTGAAAATTCATCATTCATTGGTATCGATCCAAAGATGAAGGAAATTAATAAGACCATTTCACGATGTGCTAAAACAAAATCTAATGTTTTGATTACTGGAGAAAGTGGAACAGGTAAGGGCGTCGTTGCAAAAGAAATTCATCGGCAATCCTTTGGGGATAGTGGACCATTTCAATCAATTAATATTGGTGGTGTTCCATCAACTCTTATTGAATCGGAATTATTTGGTCATGAAAAAGGGGCTTATACCGGAGCCGTTTCAAGAAAACTTGGTTTGTTTGAAGTTGCAAATGGTGGTACCCTGTTTCTTGATGAATTAGGTGATTTACCTCTCGATTTACAAGTTAAATTATTAACTGTAATAAACGATAGAGAGGTTCAAAGACTTGGTGATACTGTTAAAAGACCTATCAACGTAAGAATTATTGCAGCAACCAATAAGGATCTTGAAGACATGGTAAGAAATGGAACATTCAGAGAAGATTTATATTTTAGATTGAACGTTCTTCGTATCAGAATTCCACCACTAAGAGAGAGAAAGGAAGATATAACCTTGCTTGCAGCTTTAATCTTAAAAAGACTTAAGGTTGAGATGAATAATGATATAATAGCTGGGTTCTCCCCAAATGCACTTAAAAAGTTAAAAAGTGGTTTTTATTATGGAAATGTAAGAGAGCTTGAAAACATAATTGAAAGGGCGCTTTTATTTGCAGATGATGATTTAATTCGAGAAGATGATATTACCATTGAGGATAATGTTGGACTTCCTCATCAGATGAAGGAAGCAATTGTATCAAAAACACTTGAAATTAAGAGTTTAAAAGAAGTTGAAAGAGAAAAAATTATTGAATCACTTCATAGGTGGATGGGAAATAAAACAAAGGCTTCTAAAGAACTTGGAATAAGTCGTAGAACGCTTTTAAATAAACTCAGTGAATATGATATTGATGAATTTAAAATAATAAAATAAT
>CAYWGU010000048.1:0-20683 GCA_964457975.1 uncultured Spirochaetaceae bacterium
TTGCTTATTACATCCTTTTTAGATCAAATAAATGAAGAAAATGGTAAGAATGTAAAAGGTTTTACTCAATCCGCAAAGTATGCAATATTCTCCTATGATTGGCCGGGGAACATCAGAGAGCTTCGCAACTGTGTTGAAGCTGCTGTTGTATTGACTCGTAATGAATTAATTGATGTTGATGATTTGCCTTTGCAGGTTAGAAAACTTGGAGATGCTCCATCAATTACAGTTGAAATTGGAACTACACTTGCAGAAAGTGAAAAGAAATTGGTTCTTGGTACCCTTTCTTCAGTACATGGAAACAAAACAAAAGCTGCTGATATATTAAAAATTGGTCGTAAAACTCTACACCGTAAGTTAGAAGAATATAGCAAAGATGTTGAATAGCATTATATAATTCAAACATAGAAAGGAAAATAGAGGCACATTAAAAATGGTGTCTTTATTTTTTAAAGGAAAAATTAATGAAAGAGGAACTAACACAGGTTTTTAAAGATAGAGTATTAAAATCTGCTCAAGAACATATAGTTGAAATAGATAATATAACAATCCTTAATGATGTATTCTCTCTTAAAATGGGAATGAACCGTGATGAAATAGAGAACATACTTTCATCAACAATGCTAAAGATTGATGATGAATTGTATGCATTAGAGCTTTCTTCTGAAATAGAGGGTATCAATAAGTTATATTTTTGGATTGGTCGAGAGATTGGTCTTTATTCTGTATTTGCCATGAATGAAAAAATTGAATGCGATGGATTTGCCCTGAATTTAAAAAAACAATTCTATGGATATGAGCGTATTTTGGAAGTTGGGTATGGTAGGTTCACTCGTAAAGAGTCTCAATTGAAGGACTTAAGTAAAAGCTATAATTCATGGCTATTATCCCTTGAAAAGGGTGAGATTTTGATGGAAACAGCATTTAATAAGGAATCTGGTGCAACGCTAAAAAATGATTTAAAGCAGATACTAATAGGTGCCTCCAAAGATGAGGGTGAGATGCCATCAATAGTTATTGTTTATAAATTTAGTAATGCCAAATAATAGACTGTACAAAAAGCTACCAATATTAATATCAATGTATAAAAAATATTGGTTAACTGCTATAATTTATGAATAGGATTAAAGATGAAAAGTACTGAAATAGAAGATATATTTGAACAGGGTGGAATTTTAGAAAAGAAGCTTGCTACCTTTGAAGTTAGACAAGGACAGATTGAGATGTCTAAAATTGTAGCTACAGCCTATGAGAACAAACAAATTGCCATTATAGAAGCTGGGACAGGTATTGGAAAGAGCTATGCTTATTTGGTTCCAGCCCTTTATAATGCTATATTTAACAGTGATGAAAAGACTGTTATTGCTACTGCAACGCTAAATCTTCAAGCACAACTTTTTAAAAAGGATGTGCCTCAGTTATTCTCAATTCTAGATAAGCAGTGCAGTGTTGCAATAGCTGTTGGAAGAGGAAATTATGTATGCATACGAAGAGCTAGAGAGAAACTAAGCTCTGATGCAATTTTTGCTATGGATCCAACCTCACGCTATGGAGAATTTGCAGCATGGCTTGCAAATACTGAAAATGGGCTTCTACCTGAATATACATCAACTCTTCCCTATCAATATGCTGAAATAAACAGTGATGGAGAGCTCTGTTCAAACTTTAAATGTCCGCATAAAAAAGAATGTTTTTATTACAAGAATAAAGAAAAATGTCTTGAAGCCAGAATTATCATAACCAATCATCATTTATTGTTTACTGACGCAAGAAGCAGAGCAGAAAATGAGATTGATTTTAGTGAGGAGGCTGTTCTTCCCCCCTATAATAGATTGATAATTGATGAAGCTCACAACATTGAAACAACTGCTACAGAGTTCTTCTCTTCTTCCTATAGTGGTTATTCCGTTTTAAGAAGAATTAATAAAATAATGATTGCAGAGAAGGGTAAAGGTCGTAACTTAATTGAAACAGTAGGAGCCTATTCAACTCAAGGTGTATCAATTGATAAATCAGTAGAAGATCTTTATAAATTAAAAAATTCAGTTGATAACTTAACTCAATTTCTATTGAGTACCTTTCAAAAGACAAAATTTGAACCATTGTTTATACAGGTTCAGCATCAAAAAAGACTCGCTAAATTTGTAACATTTGCCAAAGAGGTTTCCTTCAATGCGAATGCATTAGATTTATCTGTTTCTGAGCTTTTGAAGTATGTTGTGGTGCCAGATACCGATAAGAATAAAGAGAGAGAGTTGAAATCTAATATTGGTAAAATCGTCGGTGAAACCTCTGTTTTAGATAATTTTTGCGATTTTAATTCATGGACAGATGAGATACATTGGTTTGATGTGGAAAGACGTCGTGGTACAGTTGTTGATATGAAGGTGATAATATCACCACTTGAAGTTGCAACATCACTTATAAGCAGTTTATACAAGAATTTAGATACAGTTATATTTACAAGTGCTACATTAAATCTGGAAGATGATTTTAAATTTTGGGGATCAAGGGTGGGGCTTCCTTTTCCCTCTATGAATACTTTTGTTAAAGAATCATTTCTTTCTCCTTTTGATTATAAGAATAGATTGCTTTTATTAACGCCATCTGACTCTCCAAGTGCACCTTATATGGGAAATATAAATGGTGCAAAAGAGCGTAAAGAGATGGAGGACACCCTTACAAATTATAATTTTTATATGGCTGAAACTATCTTTAAAAGTGTACAATCCTCCGATGGAGGAGCTCTTGTATTGTTTACATCAAGAAAGACCATGAAGGATGTAAAAGATATAGTTGTTAATATGTTTGAAGATGAGGGCCTTAGGTTACTATCACAAGGAGATATGAGCAAAGATCAGCTTCTAAATCGATTTAAAAATGATCAAAATTCAACACTCTTTGCTCTTAATTCCTTCTGGGAGGGAATTGATGCTCCAGGTAATACACTAAGACTGGTAATTATTGTAAAATTACCTTTTCAAGTACCTTCTCAACCAATTATTAAGGCAAGAAGTTTGGATATTGAAAAACAAAATAAAAGTGCATTTTTCTCATTATCACTTCCCTCAGCTACCATGAAATTGAAGCAGGGCTTTGGACGACTTATGAGATCCACCGCAGATTATGGTGTTGTTTTAATGCTTGATTCTAGAATAACCACAAAAAGTTATGGTAAGTACATGTTAAGATCTCTTCCACCTTGTTATCATCCAGAAACTCTCAGTGAGGGTATCAGTGATAAGATTGAAAACTTCTTATATTCCGCTAAGTAATAAATTATAACAAAAATTGGTTATAATAATAGATTATGATGGTTTTATAGGATAAAAAAAGCTTCTAATTAAGATTTCTCTTAATAGAAGCTATATATAATATTAAATATTATAACTTATTCTACCACTGCTAAAACATCAGCCATGCTAATAATCAATAGCTCTTCACCATCAACCTTAACCTGTGTGCCAGCATATTTGTCATGTAAAATTTTATTTCCAACTTCAACTGTAATAGCTTCTTTATCATCACCAACTGCAAGTACAGATGCAATTTGAGTCTTTTCTTGTGCAGACTGTGGGATAAAAAGACCTCCAGCTGTTTTAGCCTTCACTTCTTCCATCTTTACTAGAATTCTGTCTCCTAAAGGTCTTACTGTCATAATCTAATTCTCCTTGATATGTTTAATAATTATTAAATAGTTCCTTTATTAAAGAACTTATCTAAAATATAACAATAACGAGGTTCATCGGCAATATGAAAATGGAAAAAATGCTATTTTTAATGTCCTATTTCAGATTAAAAGTAAGGATAACGAATAAAGTATCTTTATCTATTGCATTGTTGCATATGCACTCATATATACCTTAATAAACTACGTAATATTGCTTATTTATATTTTTGCACTTAAAGCGATTATTAAAATATTTATATTGCTTACTCTTATTTGTGCTGTTGCTTAAAAGCTATTTTATAACTTGATTGTTAAATCATTAGTAAGGTTTGATGGTTCTTAATGTTGAACTTGTGTTATTGTGTTTATAGTGTTGCTAGTTGCATTCACCTTTTAAGAAAATTAGAATTTAAAATTTTAGAATATATTTAAAGATTTAACAGATTTTGCCCTGTCCAATTCTTTTTAATTTTATTTCTGGCTTTACCTTTTCAACCTTCATCCTCTGAGCTCTTTAATTATTCTTAAATCAACTCCAACCTCATCAAGAACAAGTTTATCACGATGCACTTGGCTTGATAATTCATGCTTATTGAATAAACGACATTTTATGTAGTTTTAGCTATTTTTTTATTTAACCCATAGTTGCTGTAAATAGGCTAAATCATCAATGAAACAAACCAAAACAAACTATAAAGCTTTCCCGGGATTACCTAAGGATGTAAGATTCATACAATATCTTTTAATTTATTGCTGGTTTTATATTCTTCAATTCTTTTTAATAAAAACAGCAAGGCTGTTGTAAAGCTGATCTGCCTCAATTGGTTTTGATAGGTGAGCATTCATTCCTGCTTTTAAAGATTTATCAATATCCTCTTTATAAGCATTTGCACTTAAAGCAATTATAGGAATTTGTTTATCAAACTTTCTAATTTCCTTAGTTGCCTCAAGACCATTCATAATTGGCATTCTTATATCCATAAGTATTGCATCATATTTATTTGTTTTTGCTTTATCGACTCCAATTTCACCATTTTCAGCAATATCAATTGTGATATTATATTTGCTTAGAATCTTACTTACAATAACTGTATTGATATTTGTATCCTCACAAATCAATATATGCTTGTTGAACAAAATATCATGGGATCCATCAAAACCTTTCAAATTATATTTTTCAAACTCTATTTTAGTTGTTTCCTCCAACGGTAAATCAACTGTAAAGGTTGTTCCTTCATTTAATTTTGATTTACATTCAATTGTTCCATCAACCAAATCTACAAGATTCTTAACAATGGAAAGTCCCAGTCCAGAGCCCCCTTCTGCACCACTGTATATATTCTGTTCTTGAGAGTATTTTTGAAACATCTTTTTTTGAAAGGTCTCACTCATTCCAATACCATTATCACTAATGGTGTTATGGATTACCAAAGGATTTTGTTTTAGTTCAAATGTCCAGGTGATTTCACCGCTCTTTTGAGTATATTTTATTGCATTGTTCAATAGGTTTACAAGAATTTCACTCATTCTTACTTCGTCATTGTTTACATAAAATGGACCATAGTTGGAATTAATTGGAATAATTTGGAACTTTATGTTCTTTTCAATGGTCCTTGGATTTACCATTGTTTTTATATGTTTTAAAGTGTCGGGCAGGTAGAAAGGGTGGTTGTTTATTACAATCTCTCCTGATTCAATTTTTTTGATTTCAAGTACATCATTTAGAAGAATAGATAGATATTGGCTACTTGATTTTATCTTTTTAAAATAATTGATGCTTAAAGCTTCTTTGCTCTCTTCAATTCCAAAATCAGATAATCCAAGTATTGCAGTAAGAGGTGTTCTCATATCATGACTCATCCGTGATAAAAAATCTGTTTTAACATTGTCGGCTCTTTGGGCTTCCTGTGCTAGAGTTCTTAGTTGCTTTTGTAAAGCTCTATCTCTTTTTGTTGTTTCAGTAAGATCTTGGCTTGCAACAAAAAATGTTTGTTTTTTTGCATCTACTGCTTTTATAGATATATTCTTTCGTTTATCTGATTTAGTTTCAATAAAGTATGTGTTGTGTTTTCGGTTTTTGAGAAGTTCCTCAACAAGAGCTTTCCATTCTGCAGCTGTAGGAACTGGTGATACGGAATCTTTATACAGTATTGATAAGAATGATTTAATGCTGTGATCTTTTAATAGATTTTTAAATTCAAATTCATTTCTATTATTGTATTTGCAGGATGCATAATCGGCTAAAAAACTAAGCTTAACTATGAACTCAAATTCAACTTTTCCAAAGAGCTCAATCAATTCTTTGTTTTGAACACTTTTTGAGACATCAGTTAGGTGTAATACTGCTTCCTTATGCTTTGTAGTAGGATTTGTGAAGAATTCAAGGTTTGATTCAATGTGAACAATATTAGATTTTATTAAAAGGGTATAGCTAGATGATAACTTTTTGCATCCATTGTTCTTCCTAATAGCACTAATAGAGTATTTTTCTTTGAAATCTATGAATTCGAAATCATACAAGAAAATTCCTTTATTAGTTTCTAGAATTTCATCGTCGTAGTATTTTAAATTATCAAATTTGCAATTTTTTTTGGAGAATAATATTGCACCGGATTCAATATCTATTCTTATGTAATCTGATGTTTTTTTACTAAAGGTTTGATCTAATTCCAGGTTGTAAGATTTAATTAGTATATTTTCTTTTTCAATTAGTTTGGTTATATCTTCAAATTTACCAATCAATCTATAGATTTTGTTTTTTTCATCAAACATAGGAGTAATTTTGATTTCGTAATACTTTAGTTTATTATTCAAATCAAATTCAAAGGTATCTTTAATTGATTCACCATTTTTAAGAAGCAATGCTTTTTTTTCAAATTTATTGGTAGGATTAACAAAGTAAGAAGGAAAAATTTCCTCCATGGTTTTGTTTAATATTTGTTTTTCTTTAAAATGGAAAATTGAACAAAATTTATCATTTGCTTTTATGAATCGAAGATTGCTATCTTTTATATAATAAGAAGATACAGAATTTGAAAAGATGTAATCTGTTTCAACATCTTTCATATGCAGTTTTTGCTTGTATTCTTTTTCTTTTGTTATGTTGGACACAAAACCAAGAATTCCTATAATTTTATCCCTATAATAAATTGGAATCTTGTAGGTTCTACAGTAGAATTTTTTGTCACCAATTGTGATGTAATTAATGCTCTCGTTACAAGACTTGCTTTTATTGAATATATTTAAATCTCTTTCAATAAATTTTTCTCCTTCCCTTTTAAAGAAATCTGAATCACTGTGCGATAGGATATTTTTAATGTTTTTGACTTCAAATTCTTTTAAATAAGCAAGGTTTAACAACCTATAGATGCCATTGTTGTCTTTGAAGAAAAGGGGAGTGGGGTGGTTTTGAACCAGTTCAATGAACTGTAGATTAAAGGCTTCGTAGAAATCAACCTCATCATCTAATATTTCTTTTGCAATAAGTTGGGCTAAAACTTCTTCTTGTTCTTCTCCTACTTTTATTATTTGTCCTTTAAGATACATGTTGATTGTTTTTGAAGAATGATTTTTTATATTAACTGTTATGCTGAAGGATCTATCTTTATTTTTAACTTCTTCAATCGTTGATAATAGTAGTTTTAGATCCTTTTCTTCTAGTGCGTTAGCTAATTGACCGCTATAGTGATTTATTAAATCATATTTGTTTTCATATTCTAAAAAACTAACAAGCCCTTCTGTAAGAGCTATCAGAGATAAATCGGAATTAAGTGAAAAAGAAAACATACCACCTGGAAGGCCAGTCAATTCTTTTACAAGGGAGGTTTCAAATGTTTTTATCTTGTTGCTTTTATCCTCTAGTGTGATTGTTACAGACAACCTGCATAAATAGAGTTTTTCCTTCAAATCAGCTTCTAGTTCTATTGTATTTTTTTTTATTTTTATTGCTTTAAAGTTTGAAGGTGAATATTTTTTTGTAATTGGAATGTAAATTTCATCTATTAATGATTGTAATTCACCCTTTACGTAGTTATTGCTTTCATTATTAACTTTATGATTTATGGATACATCCTTACTTAATAAATTAAGGATTTTATCGTCGTTTACCCCAGAAAATAAGGTTACTGCAAAGTTAATTGCAATTTTAACTAGTTCATTTTTAATCATCAAATTTATCCTAATAATTCACAATGCAAGCAATGTGTTTGTTATTTGTAAAATATGATTTCTTACATATATTTTTATTATGTTTCTAAATGGCAAATATAGCAAGTAAATAAATCATTAATTCATAATTTTGAATTTGTAAAACAGTCATGATCTATAAGTATAATTGAGTAATAAGATGTCCAGTTTTTTTTGCTTATTCCCAAAGGGAATTGTCAAGCAAAAGAAAGTTGTCCAAAACCAAAATATAATGTTCATTCATAAAAATTACACTGTCCTTTTAAAGTGGACTACTGTCCAAAATTGAGCATAAAATGCATAATGAATTTGTATATGCATTTAAAGAGTGCAAATGAAAATAAAGATGAAAAAAGAACTTCATTAATTTTATCTAATTGTTATAGCTTAAGTATTTATGGAGTTTTTACTTGTATTATAATTTGTACTAATAAAAAAAATAGCCCTTTGAATGTATTTAATATTTCTTTTCCCTGTAATTAGACAGCATAGAACATATCAATAAAAATATTGGTATTTTTTTAATAATATGTTTGCCTTTTAGATGTATATTTCGTATATTTTCCACGTAACATAGAGGGAGGTAAAACATTTATGGAATGCGAATTTAAAGATTTAATGCCATTGAACTTGATAAACAGTTTTTGCAATGCAAATGCGCCAATCAAATCGCTTTCTAGTAACTTTTATAAACTTGCAAATATCTTTATTGATAAAAAGATGCTTGATAAAGGACTTGATTGTTATTGTGATGCTTTTCTTCTTAGAAATCTATCTTTGGAGAGAAGTGATAAACAATTCATTGATTTCTTTAAGGTGCAGTTTACTATTTATCAATTGGGTAAAAAAAGAATAACAGTTGCTTTATGTGAAGGTGATATGATTTATGATTTAATTCAGCTGGAATGGGAAAGAATTCAGAAAGAATTAGAAGATAGTCCTTTTGAAATTGATGAGAGAGGTCTTCATAACTGGTATAAAAATATTGAAATAGATTTTCCTTGGATTGGGTTATCAAATAACATATTTGAAATGTAAATGGGTTATAATGAACCACATGATTATATGTCAGTATCCATTAGGGGCAAAATTCCCCTATAACTTGGGAATAATTTTTTAATTGTATCAAAATAACACACTTATTTTACAAAATAATATGATAGTGTCATTTTGATACTATTTTTTTGTCTTTTTATGATATTTTTCACTAAAAATATCATAAATATCATAAGTAACGAATAATAACAGTTCTTATAATCATAATTTTGTAATAAATCAAGTAAATATAGCAATTTTATTAGGTTTTTAAAAGTTGGCACGCTAACTGCACTATAGTTTATGTCCAGGAGGATAACATACAATGAAGACTAAAAAGAAAATGCTTAATATTGAAGATTCATATACATCCAGAGAAGACGCTAGTGTTTTATCATTCTACATGAAGGAGTTAAACAAAATTCCTCTATTAACTAGAGAGGAAGAAGTTAAACTTGCAACTCAAGCTAAGAATGGTGATAAGAGAGCTCGTGAAAGGATGATTGAATCTAACTTAAGATTTGTAGTTAAAATTGCAAAAAATTATCAAAATCAAGGTCTACCATTATCAGATTTAATCAATGAAGGGAATCTTGGGTTGATGACATCTATTGATAAATTTGATGTTGAAAAAGGTTATCACTTCATATCATACGCTGTATGGTGGATAAGACAATCTATTGTAAAAGCAATCAATGAGAAGAGCAGAGCTGTTAGACTTCCTTTAAACAGAACAAATGAATTGTTTCAGATTCAAAAAGCTCAAAAGGCTTTAATGCATTCTAACGGTGAGGAACCAACAGTTGATGAGATTGCACGAGAAACAAATCTTGATCCAGGAAATGTTGAAACTCTGATGTCAATTTCAAGAGAGCTAATTTCACTTGATGCTCCTGTATTTACAGACAATCAAACAAGCAGCATTGGAGATTATATTGAAAGCGATAATGCTCAACCTGATGAAGTTGTAATGAATACTGTATTGATTGAAGATATTAATGAAGCACTTAATATTTTAACTCCCAAAGAAAAAGATATTCTAGAGCATAGATTTGGTTTAAATGGTAAAGCACGAATGAGTTTGAAAGAAATTGGTGAATTGTATAACCTCACCAAGGAAAGAATCAGACAGATTGAAAAGAAATCTCTCATAAAACTTAAGGATGTGGACACCTTTAAGAGCCTTGGAAGTTACACTGCATAACATGAAATAGTACAAATATTACTGCATAATAAATATATATTCATTTATAAAAAGAGAGCATCGGCTCTCTTTTTTTGTCTCTTTTGATTTAATTCTATTAAAGTTTAGTTTTTTATAAAATTTCACACGTTTTTGGATGGCTTTTTGTTGGATTAATTTTGACAGGATTGTTTTTTTGACGTAAAATTAAAAAACTAGTATGAAATAATAATTTTTTTCGGAGGAAATTATGAAATTGAATAATATTCAGTATGTTTACTTTTTTGGCGATGGAAAAGCCGATGGCACTTCAGCAATGAAAGAGCTGCTCGGCGGAAAAGGTGCCAACCTTGCAGAGATGACCTCAATTGGACTTCCTGTCCCACCGGGTTTTACAATTAGTACTGCAGCTTGTGAGTATTTTAATACCCACAATGGAGAGTTACCAAAAACTTTAGAAGATGAAGTTTTACTAACTCTTACAAGACTTGAAAAAACAATGGGCGCAAAGCTTGGTGATACAAAAAATCCTTTATTGGTATCGGTTAGATCGGGGGCTGCTCAGTCAATGCCTGGTATGATGGATACAGTTTTAAATCTTGGTTTAAATAAAAAGACAGTTGAGGCTTTAATCAAAAAGTCTGGCAATGAAAGATTTGCATGGGATAGTTACAGACGATTTATTCAAATGTTTGGTGATGTAGTAATGGATGTTCCACATCATGAATTTGAAAGTGCGCTTCAAAATGTTAAAGATGAAAATAGCATGGAATTTGATACTGAATTAGGTGTTGAACAACTTAAAGAAGTTATCTCAAGATATTTCTTGGTATACAAGAGATATACTGGTGAAGAATTTCCAACTGATCCACAAGAACAGTTATTTAAATCTATTAAGGCTGTATTCAATTCATGGAACAATGAAAGAGCAATCCATTACAGACAGATAAATGATATCAGAGGTCTTCTAGGAACTGCAGTTAATATTCAGACCATGGTATTTGGTAACATGGGTGATACCTCAGGTACTGGTGTTGCATTTACTCGTGATCCATCAACTGGCGAAAATAAATTCTACGGTGAATATTTGATGAATGCACAAGGTGAAGATGTTGTTGCAGGTACAAGAACACCAAAATCGATTGAAACCTTAAATACGGTTAATCCTGAAGTTTACAAACAACTTGTAAATATTCGTGGACTTCTTGAACAACATTATCATGATATGCAAGATATTGAGTTTACAATTCAGGAAGGCAAGTTATACATGCTACAAACCAGAAATGGTAAGCGAACAATCTTTAGTTGGTTGAGATCTCAAGTAGAAATGGTAGAAGAACACCTAATTACTAAAGAAACTGCAGTATCTAGAGTACCTGCTGGTGAATTCAATAAATTATTTGCTCCTATCCTTGATAATAAAATGATTAAAGAAAAGAACATTCAAGAAATTGCTCATGGTCTTAATGCTTCTCCCGGTGGAGCAACAGGTCGTATTTACTTTACAGCAAATGCAGCTGAAGTTGCAGCTAAAACAGGTCGCGGAGTAATACTTGTAAGAACAGAGACTTCTCCTGAAGATATTAAGGGTATGTCCGTATCTAAAGGTGTTGTAACCTGTCGTGGTGGTATGACCTCTCACGCAGCTGTAGTTGCTCGTGGTATGGGTTGTCCTTGTGTATCTGGTGTAGGTGAAATAAGAGTAAATGAGCCAAAGAAGTACATGGAAGTTGGTGGAAAACGTTATAATGAAGGTGACTACATTTCAATTGATGGTTTCACGGGTTCTGTTTATGGAATTGAAATTGATGTAAAACCTAGTGAAATTATTCAAGTATTAAATGGTAATATGGTAGAAGAAGAATCCTCATTATTTGGTTACTATAAGACGTTCATGGGATATGCTAATAATCTTAAGGAATTGGGTGTAAGAACAAATGCTGATACTCCTCAAGATGTTAAGATGGCAATACAACTTGGTGCTGAAGGTATCGGACTTTGTAGAACAGAACATATGTTCTTTGGTGGTTCTAGAATTAGAAGCATAAGAAGAATGATTCTTGCAGATAATTTGATGCAAAGAGTTGATGCTTTAAATGAATTGCTTCCAATGCAAAGAGGAGATTTTATTGAAATCTTTAAAGTTTTAGATGGTAGATCTGCAACAATACGTTTACTAGATCCTCCTCTACATGAATTCCTTCCAAATGACCATACCTCTCGTCATGAATTGGCATTAGATTTAGGCATTAGTCAAGAAGAAGTATCAATGAAGATTTCAAAACTTCATGAATTCAATCCAATGCTTGGATTTAGAGGTTGTCGTCTTGCAATTGTTTATCCTGAAATTTTAAGAATGCAGGTACGAGCTATTATGGAAGCAGCAGTTGTTGTAAAACAACAAGGTCTTGATGTACATCCTGAAATAATGATTCCTCTTGTAGGAAACCATAAAGAATTTGAATTCTGTAAAAAGCATGCAATCGAAGAAATTAATAAAGTGTTTGCAGAAAATAGCATGAAGATTGATTACAAAATTGGTACAATGATTGAAGTTCCAAGAGCTGCAATTACTGCAGATGAGATTGCAAAAGAAGCTGAATTCTTCAGCTTTGGTACCAATGATTTAACTCAGATGACATGTGGTTTCTCTCGTGATGATGCAGCATCCTTCTTAGGTCATTATGTAAATGATCCTGATAAAATGTTCTATGATTATGATCCTTTTGCATCCATAGATATTTCTGGTGTTGGCAAGCTTGTTAAAATGGCAACCCAGCTTGGTAGATCTGTTAGACCTACCATTAAACTTGGTATCTGTGGTGAGCATGGTGGTGATCCTAAGACCATATCATTCTGTCAAGAAATTGGTTTGGATTATGTATCTTGTTCTCCTTTCAGAGTTCCAATTGCATGTCTTGCAGCAGCACAGGCAGTAATTGCTGGAAATAAAAAATAAGATAGTTTATAATTATCAATAAGTAAGCCTTCTAGTCTAACTAGGAGGCTTCTTAAATTTATAAATGATTTATATATTTGATTCAGTTTTACTGCTTTTTATACGAGTTAAAAAGTAGGTGATAAGTAAAATAAAAGATAAAGTAATTAATGAATAAGCCAGTCCATATTTATCTGCAACAAAGCCCATCAAGGGTGCAAGAATTATGGTGAATCCACTTTTAATTTGAGAATTAATGCTAAAAATTGTAGCTCTTTCAGTTTTATCCATATTATCATCAATAATATCAATAAAAATAGGCTTTCGTGAGTCTCTAATTAGGTATATAAGTAAGAAAAGTAAGATAACAAGATAAGGTGATTTTATTGTAAAAGAAAGAGCAATTAAAAGAACAATAAGTGCAAGATACATGATGTTCAATAATCTTTGTCTGCTTTTATACTTAATTAATTTATAGGTGCCTCTAGATCCAATGCTTCCAACTAAATATATTATGGCGTAGGTAATTCCAAGGATTATCGTCAAAACCTTATTTGCATCCATGTTATAAGCTGCAATAACTGTTGAAGACAAAATAGTAGTTTGAAGTATTGGTTGTACGTAATCCTTTATGCTTACAATTGAAGCTTCAAACATGCCGTTTGATAAAGTCAAACTTCTTAACTTCTTTCTTTTTAATATGCTTTGGAACATTGAGTGTAAGGCGTCTTTGATATTTGTTTTACCTCTCACATGCATCTTTGAATCTATGTTATTTGGATAGGATACAATCAGTGCGAAATCTAAAAGATATGGAATAATAGAGGCAAGAAATATATAGTTTAGAGAGGGAATATTAAGAATGAATACAATTGCTAGAAGTGAGCTTAATGAACTTCCAAATAACGAAGCACCTCGAGTTCTTCCGTATACAAAGGTTTTATATTGAGTCCAATTTTTTAAATCAAGATAATTGTAAATTAAAGCCTTATGTGAGCCTGTTCTAAATGCATCGCCCAATCCATAAAAGACCATTGCAATGGCAGCCATCGAAAAACTATTTGTTAAGAAGAAAAATATAAAAGAAATAATGTAGAACAAAAAACAAAAGTATAATTCGTTCTTTTTACCATAATAATCTGCAATGATTCCCGATGGTATTTCTAAAATGTTTACAATGATTTCTCTTATAGAAATTAGAAGGCCAATCTGTAAAAGAGAAAGATTATTTGCAAGCAGAAAGATAAGTAGAAATGGTTCAAAGAACTTGAGGTTTTTAAAAAAACCATATAGTTTAAATTTTATAATTTGTCGATCTTTTAGAATTTCATTTTTTATTTGCAAATCCATTTTTTTCTCCAATAATCTTTAATATAAGATAATTGGAGAAATATAACAATAAAAAAGAAAGAGTAGAATTTAATAATTAAAATAACAGGTAAAATTTGAATAATTATGAAGGTGAACTTTCTGTGTTAATGCACATTTGCAAACAGTGCAATGTTTGATTTAATTGTAATGTAGCTACTTGTTAAAAATAATTGAGTTTAAAATATATTTAGATAAATTATGTTATAATAGTATGAATTCTATAATAATAATGGGTAAAATAGTAAAATTTGATTTTCAAATGACCGTATAATTAAATGAAACCAAATAGTTTAGAAATAAAAATATATATACAACTGTAATTAACTATACTATATTATTAGTATTATAATATAATTTTGAGTAAATTTAGATATCCGTTTAGGATGTTTTCTGTCAATTGTTAGATTTTTTTACTTGTATGTAAATTAATAAATAATACAGCAACTTTAATTCGTCGTAGAGATTCTACAGGGTAGTGAGTTACAAAATAAAAATTTATCCAAAATTAAGAAGACGAGAAAGAGAAATCAAAATCGAAATGACGTCAAATATTGAAAAGGGTAATTAATTTCTGTTTAAGTTCTTGATAAATTTGTAAAAAGGTTTTAGCTTCACATTTTGGCAACCACCTCTTAGCTGCAATATTTATTTGCAAATAGCGATATCAATTAGCTGAATATAAAACTGTACTTTTTTAAATAGCATCCTCTCTCCAAACATCAATCTCAACATAAATATCTTTACTATAGTTTTTAGCAATGAAGCTAAGCTAAACTCTGAGATTTTAAAAAGAATGGAATCTCTAATACAACATGACTTTCCGTGTAAAAATCAAAGGGGTTATGTGGAATTAAAAACATCTTAGAAGATTATCTCAAAAGCATTGGAGTTAAAATGAAATGAATCCTAGAACACTAAAAATTAATGATTTTAAAGTACAAAATAAAATAAATTTTAATTACTCGTTATAACTTGCGCGGGGATTGGGAAAAAATATAATTGTATTGCAAAATCTGCAATATTAACTTTCATATAATATTATGTAATTTTTAAATATGATATTTAATAATAAGAACTAAGCTTCTGTAGGACTATATAAATTTAAATGTAAAAAAAGCTTCTTGCTGAGGTTTATGATATAATTGTTATTTATAAATTAATTGGATATTATTTAAATATAGCCAAAAGTCGGAATTGAACCGACGACCTACTCTTTACGAGAGAGTTGCTCTACCCCTGAGCTATTCTGGCATTACCTTGCTTGAATGTACCTAATTCTCTATTTTTTTTCAATACCTTTAATTTAAATACGCTTCAATTTCTCTTTTTGTAAAAATCATTTGGTAAAACAGAAATGAAATTATTATTTTTATAAGAATTTGTACTCATTAGCTCATTTTTCTTGCCTTAAGTGGTAAAAACATGTAAATTACCAATATGAGAAAAGTTCAAACAAGAAAGATAAAAGTAAACCAGCTCCCTATAAGTGACGAGCTTGTAATGTATTCAAATTTCAAATCCCCAAAAGATTTTCCTTATGTTCAGGAAGTGTGGGATGAGGAAGTTGCTGATTTTTACATGGGATTATTTCCTGATTCTTTAGACTTTGGGGCAAATATTTCAGATTTACAGCAGAGAGCTAGTTTAGAAGCCTATACTGGATTTCATAATGTTTCTGCATTCCTGCAATTCTTAGATGGAATGGTTTTGGAAGAAGAAATTGAAGATAATGAGGAAGATTAATATAATATATGTATGTACTAGGAATTGAAACGTCTTGTGATGAGTGCAGTGCTGCAATTGTTGAAGATGGTAGAAAAATATTAAGTAATGTTGTTGCAACTCAAATTGAATTACACAAACCTTATGAAGGTGTTGTTCCTGAGCTTGCAAGTAGATTACATACAGAATGGATAGATCAAGTGGTTCTTGCTGCAATAAATCAAGCAGGAATTGATAAGGAAGATATTGATGCAGTTGCTGTTACCAATAGACCAGGTTTGCTTGGTTCTTTGTTGGTTGGGGTTAATTTTGCTAAAGGTCTTGCTGCTAGTCTAGATGTTCCTTTTATTACAATAGATCATATAAGGGCTCATTTATATGCGTCTCAAATTGAGAATCCTCAAGAATATCCGTATTTAGGTATATTGGTTTCAGGTGGACATACTGTAATTTGCACGGTAAATGGCTATGATGATATAGATGTTATGGGAACAACCATTGATGATGCAATAGGTGAAGCTTTTGATAAAGTTGCAAAGCATTATGGGCTTGGTTATCCAGGTGGCGTTGTAATTGATAGATTATCTAAAACAGGTAATTCCAAAGCATTCTTATTTCCAGGTCCTACCATAAAGGGAGAGGGGCATGAATATGATATTTCTTATTCAGGTTTAAAAACTGCAGTAATCAACCAATTGGATAAATTCTATGATGGAAAATCAGAAAAATCAAAAGAAAATATTGCAGCTAGTTTTCAAAGAGCTGCTATTAATGTATTGATGAAACGAATAAGACTTGCGCTAAAGGATACTGGATTGATGAGAGTCTCTGCCGGTGGTGGTGTTGCTGCTAATAGCCTTCTTAGAAGTGAGTTAAAAGAACTTGAGAAGGGTGGTTATACTGTAACCTTCCCCTCAATTAAATTATGTACAGACAATGGTGCTATGATAGCTGGTCTTGCATACAGGTACTTGCAAGATGGAGTTAGAGATGATTTTAGTGTAAGTGCAAGTGCTAGAGTTAGTGCCTTTAAAAAGAAACAATAATTAAATAATAAATAAAAAGAGAGGACAGAGTAATGACTACTTCCTATGATTTAGACTCAGCTATAAGAAAGGTTCCAGATTTCCCTAAGAAAGGTATCTTGTATTTTGATATTACAGGTATCTTAGAAGTACCTGAAGCATTTCAATATTGTATAGATGCTTTGTATGAAAAATGCAAGAATAGAAATATTGATCGTATAGCCTGCATTGAGGCTAGAGGATTCATATTTGGAGCTCCATTGGCAATTAAGATGGGAGTACCTTTGGTTCTTGTTAGAAAGAAGGGTAAGTTACCTGGAAAAACTCACGAAGAATCATTTGAGCTTGAATATGGTACAGATACAGTATGCATTCAAGATGTAGATATCAGTGAAGGTGATAACTTCTTGGTATTGGATGATCTTATTGCAACTGGTGGAACCTTGACAGCTGTATGTAAAATAATTGAAGATAACGGTGCTAAAGTAGAACTTATAACTGGAGTCATAGGACTACCTCACGTTGGATATCCTGAAGTACTAAGTAAGTATGAAGTTGACGTATTGGTTACCTATGATGGTGATTAATTAAAATAATGGTTTGCAAATTTTATTTTTACATAAATTTTGTAAACCATGTTGACATAAATCACTCAATTTCATATATTACCGTTGTAATTTATATTTGTGATTGGGATATAGTGTAATGGTAACACTGTAGATTCTGGTTCTGCCTTTGGGGGTTCGAATCCCTCTATCCCAGCTATATAATTGCGGTCCCTTCGTCTAACGGTTAGGACGAAAGATTCTCAGTCTTTAAATAGGGGTTCGATTCCCCTAGGGACTATTTTAAAGTTAGGCACCACTTTTAAGGGTGCTTTTTTTTTGCTATAATAATTGTAAGGACAAAATAATGATAACAGCATCTAACATCTCTCTTTCTTATGGAACTCAGGTACTTTTCAAGGAAGTAAATATTAAATTTACACCTGGTAATTGCTACGGGATTATCGGCGCCAACGGTGCAGGCAAATCCACATTTATGAAAATTCTTGCAGGTGAAATAGAGCAAGATACAGGTGATGTAATTATAACACCTGGTGAACGAATGACAATGCTAAGACAGGATCACTTTGCATTTCAAGAATACACAGTACTTGAAACTGTAATTATGGGTTATGACAAGCTTTATACAGTTATGAAAGACCGTGATGCAGTATATGAAAAGGAAGATTTTACTGAAGCAGATGGTATTAAAGCTGCCTATTTAGAAGGCGAATTTGCCGATATGGGTGGATGGGAAGCTGAAGCAGAGGCTGCACAGATGCTTGATGGTTTGGGCATTGATACAAAATATCATTCAAAAAAAATGGCTGAAGTAGAAGATAACATAAAGGTTCGAGTATTGCTTGCTCAAGCATTATTTGGTACTCCAGATATCCTATTGTTGGATGAGCCAACCAATCACTTGGATTTGGAATCAATTGAATGGCTAGAAAACTTTCTAGAGAACTTCAATAACACTGTTATTGTAGTTAGTCATGATAGACACTTCTTAAACTGTGTATGTACCCATATTGCTGATATTGATTTTGGTAAGGTTCAACTTTTTGTTGGTAACTATGATTTTTGGTATTTATCCTCTCAACTTGTTGCAAAGCAGATGAAAGATGATAAGAGGAAAAAAGAGGATAAAATTTCTGAATTAAAAGATTTTATCCAACGTTTCTCATCAAATGCTTCAAAAGCAAAGCAAGCAACATCAAGAAAAAAACTTATTAATAAATTAACATTGGATGATATCAAACCATCATCAAGAAGATTTCCATACATCAGCTTTAAGCCTGTAAGAGAACCTGGTAATAACATTCTTGAAACTAGAGAGCTCAGTAAAGCTATTGAAGGTGTACCTGTTTTAGATAAATTAAATCTTCAAATTAACAGTGGTGATAAAATTGCTTTTGTTGGTCCTCAACACCAAGAAAAAACTGTTCTATTTGATATTTTGAATGGTTATATGGACGCAGACGAGGGTGAGTATATCTGGGGTGTTACAACAACTCATTCATATTTCCCAAAGAACAATGATCAATACTTCCAAGATCATCTATCAATTACAGATTGGCTTAGGCAGTACTCTCCTGATTTGAAAGATGATACTTATATTAGATCCTTCTTGGGCAGAATGTTATTTAGTGGTGATGAAGCCTTGAAAGATACCAATGTATTATCTGGTGGAGAAAGAGTAAGATGTATTCTATCTAAATTGATGTTGGAGCAATCAAATGTTATTATGATGGATGAACCAACAGCTCATTTAGATCTTGAATCAATTAGCTCATTGAATAATGCTTTAATTGAATATAAAGGAATATTACTTTTTAATTCTCATGATCACCAATTTGTTAACACAATTGCTAATAGAATCATTGAATTTACACCTACTGGAATTATAGATAGGATGATGCCTTTTGATGCTTATCTTAAAGATGAAGGTGTTAAGGAGTTAAGAGACCAAATGTATGCTGAAACACCAGAGCATCAGGTATCTATTTAAGGAGTAATTAATGTTATTTGCCGTTGACATAGGAAATACAAATATCGTATTAGCTATCCATGATGGAAAAGATTGGATAGATACTTGGAGAATCCATAGTGATTGCAATAAAACTTCTGACGAATATTATGTAGTGCTTGAATCATTGACAAAACATGGTGCAGAAAAAGACTACTTTATTGATAGAGCCATTATATCTTCTGTTGTACCAAACCTCACAAGGGCACTTCAGAAGAATATAAACCGTTTGTTTAATATAGAACCAATTATGATTGATATAACCTTAGAAACAGGATTGGTAAAACAGTCTATTCCTCAAGAGTTAGGTTCTGATATTCTTTGTAATCTTTCACAAGCACATGCAAAGCATCCAGGCCGAGATGTTATGATTATAGACTTTGGCACAGCGTTAACAATGAGCTGTGTTAAAAGCAATGGTGAGGTTTTAGGTGTCTCTATAGCTCCGGGGTTAATTACAGCTGTAAACGCTTTATTTGGTAATACAGCGCAAATCCCACAGGTAGAGTTAAAGAAGCCAAAGCATATAATGGGTAGGACCACTGATCAATCTGTTAGATCTGGTATTATGAATGGATATGTTGGATTAGTTGAATCTATGATTTTGAAAACAGAAAAAGAGTACAACCTAAATTTGTATGTAATTGCAACTGGGGGATTGTCTAAAACCATCAGTGAAGTAATAGGAAGAATAGATGAAGTTGACCCATTTCATACCTTGAACGGAATGAAATATGTTGCTCAACTTAATAGTTAAATTTTATTATTTTAAATTATAATTATTTAATAAACTTAAAGCTGCCTGAATTTGGGCAGTTTTTTGTGTAAAAAAGCTACAATTATTTATATTCAAATGATATTTTATGGCTCAAGAATTTATAAGAGGGAATAGATAGCTAATTAACTATATATTCTCCTTATTCATCCCTCAGTGATGTGTATAATCTTCCATCTTCAAATCTCTCATTAGGAGACTTTGT
>CAYWGU010000049.1:0-20605 GCA_964457975.1 uncultured Spirochaetaceae bacterium
AAGGTCAGTATGTAATGGGCGTAATCGGTATTACTTGGGTAATGCAATTTTGGACTTGGCTTCCAAATGTGTTGGTACTTCCTCTAGCTCTATTGATGAGCTTTATATTTGGTGGTCTTTGGGGAGGAATTCCTGGCGTATTGAAAGCAAAATGGAAGGTAGATGAAACCCTTGTTACTCTTATGATGAACTATATAGCAATTGGTATTGCCGAATATCTATATATTAGTGCATGGAAAGCTCCAATGGGTAATATGGGTACAGTAAAATATCCTGAATTTGCATGGATTGGGAAATTATGGGGAAAGGTACATTATGGTGTCATCTTAGCATTGATTCTAGTATTCATTCTTTACTTCCTATTATACAAAACACGATGGGGGTTCGAGCTTAACATGATTGGTAAAAACAGTGAGGCTGCAAGATGCCAAGGTGTTTCAATCAAACGTAACATTGTTATTGCAATGATTATATCTGGTGGTATTGCTGGTCTTGGTGGTGGAATAAACTCAGCAGCTGTTACTCACCGTTTAACAATGGGTGTTAATAGTGGTTATGGCTTTACGGGTATTCTTATTGCCTGGATGAGTGGATTAAATCCTATTGGTTCCATATTTATAGCCTTATTCCTTGCAGCACTTCAGACAGGTTCTGATGCACTTCAAATTACAATGAAATTACCATCCGCAGTGAGCGAGGTATTACAAGGACTTATTCTTCTACCACTTTTAGCTGGTAACATCTTTATTGATCACAAGCTAAGAAGAATAGATAAGCAAGTTAAGGAGGTAAAATAATGGACACAATTGAATTTATTACAAAACTACTAGCTGCTACATTAGCGATGGGAACAAGTTTAACATATGCCACTCTAGGAGAAGTATTCACAGAAAAATCTGGAGTATTGAATCTTGGAGTTGAAGGTACAATGTTAATGGGTGCATTATCTGGATTCACCATAACTTATTTTACAGGTTCATTGGCTCTTGGTCTTTTATTTGCAATTGTAACCGGTGCTTTAATGAGCCTTATACATGCTTTTATTACAATAACATTAAGAGCAAATCAAGTTGTATCTGGTCTTGCTATTACCATGTTTGGTACAGGTCTTGCAAACTTCTTAGGTAAGAAGATTGGTCCTATAACCAATGGTTACAACCTTATTGGATTAAACCTACCAGTTAAATTTGAAAATATTAACATTCCACTCTTAAATAAAATTCCAATTTTGGGAGCATTCTTTGATGTATCACTATTAACGTATGCACTATATATTATATTACCTCTTGCATGGTACTACATGTATAAAACAAAATTTGGTCTTTCTTTGAGAGCCGTGGGTGAAGCTCCAAGAACAGCAGCTGCAATGGGTATCAACGTTAATAAAAACAGATACATATATACCTTGTTTGGAGGTGCTTTTGCAGGACTTGGAGGAGCAGCTTTATCACTTTGCTTTACACCATCATGGAATGATGGCATGACAGGGGGTATGGGTTGGATTGCCATTGCTTTGGTTATATTCTCTACATGGAATCCTGCTAAAGTAGCAATTGGTACATTGATATTTGGTGGTATTACATCACTTCAATTTGCAATCCAAGCAGCAGGTATTAAAATGGTAATTCCGGCACAATTCTTGGCAATTGCACCTTACTTCATCACTGTTATAACTCTTATATTTATGACAATAAATGCTCAAAAAACAAATGGGCATTTTGCATCTCCATCAGCGCTTGGTACATCATTCGCAATTGATGAAAAATAATTATTACAGTCTGTTTTAAAATCAAATAGCTCATTCTTACTTAAAATAAGAGTGAGTTATTTTTTATATTTGCATCCATTCCCTTGTAGCTTTTAATAAATAATTATAAATTTTAGATATGAATAAGAAGTTAAAAAAAACCAATGCAATGCGTATTTTGGAACAATTAAAAATTGAATATGAAACAAAAGAATATGAAGTTGACGAAAATAATCTTGATGCAATTCATGCAGCAGGAAGTGCAGGACTTAAGAGTGAGTGTGTTTATAAAACAATTGTTATGCAATCGAGTGATAAAAGTGTATTTGTATTCTGTCTTGCTGCAGGAGAAAACATAAGTCTAAAGAAAGCCAGAGCAATTACAGGATCTAAGGACATTGATCTAATAATGATGGACACTCTTCAAAAAACTACAGGTTATATAAGGGGTGGCTGCTCTCCTCTAGGAATGAAGAAGACCTTCCCAACATATATATCTGAAATGGCTCAGCTTGAGCAGACAATCTATGTAAGCGCAGGAGTCAGGGGCCTGCAGTTAAAATTGAAACCAGATGATTTATTGCAGGCAACTAATGCAACTTATGAAGATTTCATACAGTAAAAAATGAGAGCCTCTAAATAATATAGAAGTTCTCATTTTTGGTATTAAAACAAATTTAACTGCTTAATAATTATTTAGGTATTGCAATTGCTTCAATTTCTACTAAAGCATCTTTAGGTAATCTTGCAACTTGAACAGCTGAACGTGATGGTTTAATTCCTTCACTAAAGAACTTTGAATAAACATCATTCATTGCACCAAAGTTGTTCATATCACTTAAGAATACAGTGGTTTTAATAACATGTTCTAAATCACTACCACCTGCTTCAATAACAGCTTTAAGATTTGTTAAAGATTGAGTTGTTTGCTGTGTGATATCACCTGTAATTTCACCTGTTTTTGGATCTGCAGGAAGCTGACCTGAAGATATTATCAAATTAGAAGTTGAGATACCTTGACTGTAAGGTCCAATAGCTGCAGGAGCTACAGCTGTTTTAATTTCTTTTTTTTCCATAAATTTTTCCTTTTTTTTTATTTCATCAAACTGTTCAATATTTGCTTTGTATCAGAACAAATAGAAAATATATCGTCAGTTTGTAATGATTCACCATTAAATCCAAAACCATAGGAAACTGCAATGAAATCAATATTCGCAAGTTTTGCCCCGCCTAAATCACCCATTGTATCACCAACAAGAACTGAATCTTCATTATTATGACCTAATTCTTTAACTATCCTCTGGCAGATTGAAGCCTTTGTAAGTTTACCATGAGGATCACTTCCGTAAACTCTCTTAAAGTATTTATCAAGTCCTTTATCTATTATCATATTACGAGCAACCTTCTCATATTTCAATGTACCAACAGCACAATCTACACCATTTTCAGTTAAAGTTTGTAAAAGTTCTTCCATTCCATCATATATTGTTGCAAGATATTGCCCATGATCTTCATAAGCTTTTCTAAAAATCTCACATGCGTCGTCTATCAATTCTTCATCAAGATTATATGTTAATCTAAAGCAATCTTTAAGGGGAGGTCCTACAAATTTAGCCAATTTCTTAAGATCAGTTTCAATAGGCTGTCCAAGTTCTTTCATTGTTCTATTAGCAGTTGCAAAAATACCCGGTGAGGTATTCATTAAAGTTCCATCTAAATCAAAAATTACCAATTTGTGGTTAAGCTTAATCAAATATTATCTCCTCTATTTTTTTGTGTAATAATGTATTAGAAACGACAATATTACAACACGAATCTTTAAAAGGTTCTGTTCTTGAAGCATTTGTTAATTTTCCACCAGCTTCCTCAACAATAACCTGTCCTGCAGCAAAATCATAATAACCAAGGAACAGTTCATAATAGCCTTCAAGACAACCTGCTGCAATGTAACAGAGTTCCTGAGCACATGTTCCAAGAGATCTCATATCAGATACACTATCACCAATGGCCTTCATCTTTTCAATATAAAAATTATAAGATTCTTTATGTCGATGAGGGGGAACACATACAATCAAGGACTTTGAGAAATCATCAATATTAGAACAATTAATTCTTTTACCATTTAAGAAGGAACCCTTCCCCTTCATTGCATAATATAGTTCATCACTACAAGGAACATAAATTACTCCAATTAATGGGGAATATTTATCAACCTCATAAGCGATGCTGATGCACCAATTAGGAAGACCTCTAAAAAAATTGGTTGTACCATCAATTGGATCTACAACCCAACGACCATTGCCCTCAACATTATCATCTTCTTCTCCAAAAAAACCATCATTAGGGAATTCTTTGTTAATTGCATTGAAGATAAATTTTTCTGTAGCTTTATCACAATCTGTTACAAAATCATTTGTATTTTTAACAGAGACTTTAATATTACCATTATCTCTCATGTTAAGAGCAAATACGCCAGCAGCTTTTGCAATGGTTTTAGCACATTCTAGTCTTCTTTCTAAATTATTCATAACCCAACCTTTAATTATTTACTTTTTATTATTTTTCTTCAATTTGGAACCAGTTGTTACAACAAACTTCCAATCTACAGGAGAGTATGAATCTTTTGTTAATCTCCACTCTCTAATAAATTTAAGCTTCTTATCTTCATTGTAGGTTAGAGTTAAAGAATTCCAGCTATCCATATCTTTAGAATACATCAAAGAACCTAGACTGTTCATTCTTTCCCATCTCTTTAATTGGTCATTTTTATTGGTAGGTAAAACAATTGTTAGATTTGATTCTGGAATTGTAAACATCTTATCCTTTCCATCAATCTTTTGACTATCAAGAGCCTTTCCAATCAAATGATCAATTGCCTTTAATAGTTCAATATCATTAACCTTGCATATATTAAAGAAAGGACTTTCATCTAATCTATCGGACATTTCAACAATTTCAATTATGCTAGCTGGCCATAGACTTTCAATTGTTGGTACTTCTTCTTCTTCTATAATTCTATTTTCTTCAATTGCCCTAAATTCATCAAATGGGACTTTTTCTTCTTCGGGCACCATCTGTATTTTTTCGGATTCAATAAAGCTTATAATATCCTCGTTTGTAATTTTATTTTCAATCTCTTGTGAGGTTTTATGTTCTACTCTTAAATCAGAGGAATGTTCTTCTGCTACTTCATCATCTGCTACTTCATCATCTGCTACTTCATCATCTGCTACTTCATCATCATCTACTTCATCATCATCTACTTCATCATCATCTACTTCATCATCATCTTCTTCATCAATGGTTGCAGTGCCATAGTCATCTAAATCAGAATCATCTATTGTAGCTAGTATTTCATTTACTGAGTTCATCATCTTTACGGTATCAGCTGCATTGTATGGTACATCAGCTCGAATTTCTTCGGGAGTGTCTAAAGTAGGATCTAATTCGTCATTATTCTCTTCTAAGGCATCATTTACTACAATTATATCATCTATTGGAGCCTCTTGAACTTCTTCATCTTCGTATTCAGGTTCTACAATGGAATTCAATTCTACCTCAGATAAAAGATAATCTGATATAAAATCTCTTTCATCATTTGAATCATCATCAAACAACTCCCTAAGAGCATCATCTGATCTTTCGACTTCTTCTAATTCAGCATCTTCCTCTTCATCTATAAAATCATCATCCTCATCATCCAATAATTTTTCAATATTTGATAAATCAACAGGCTTTTCATTGAAATTTAAATCGGTTTCCACCAATTCATTCATATCTACTGATGTAGGACGATTTTCATCATAGGTCTTGGTACTTGCTTCTGTCTTGTCTAACATAGAATCATCATTCTCATTTTTTTCATTTGCTCTTTCTTCCTCTTCACCGGTTAAAGGATTTTTTCCCCCTGCAACATTATTAAGTACATCAAAAAATGAAAAACCAGAAGGTTTTGGCTCTTCTTTTACAGGGGTTTTAGGTGATTCATCAATTTCTTCTAATTCAGAATTAACAACTATATTTTCTAATTCTACCAATTCTGGTTTATCTAATTTTTCTAACGGCTGCTTTCCTTTTGCAACATTATTTAAAACATTACTCATAGAGAAACCTTTTGTAAGATTTTCACTTTTAGGTACATCTGTGTTATCAACTAAAAAAGGTTCTTCAGTAACTTCCTCGATATTTTCATCTTCAGATAATTCATTCCTTGCATTTAAAGGCTCTTTTCCTTGAGCCACATTATTTAAAACATCAAAGAAAGAAAATACTTTATTGGGTTCTTTGGAATCATCACCAACCTCTTCCGATTCAGAGCCGTCAACATTAGATATGAAAAGATCATCTATATTGTCTTCAACTACCTCAGAACACTCTTCAATTGTTTCTATTTTATTCTCAGATTTATCTGAATTTTCAACTTCGTTTTTTTTAATTTCTTCATCAAATAGCTCTTCAAGATATTCCAACTCTTCATCAGTTTCTTCTGATTGTTTATTAACCGAAGAATTACCAATTTCTACGATTTCTTCTGCTTCTTCTTCAACCATTAAACCTTCAGTTTTCGACGAATCTTCTAAAACTTTCTCATCACCCTCTTCTTCACTTCTTTCAATGTTCTCAGGAGATGCTCCAAGTAATGAATCTCTTAGCAATCTAATTTCATTCCAATCATTTAAGATGCTAGCAAGATATGAATATGAAATATAGTAGACATTACCATCTTTAATTATCTTGTCAGTCTTTTCATCAAGTGAATCCAATACAACAATTGAACTATCTATCTTATCGAAGTCTTTAACTGATAAATCATAGCTTTTAAATGCATACTCTGTTAAAACTATTTCCTTTATTGGATTTAATGGAATATTATATCCATTTTGCATTGGAACCTGTACGTAAACATTACCCTTTTCATTTTCAAAGAATGCGGTAAAGAAGGAATCTTCTATCTCATAATTCAAGGAATAATTAAAATGTCCAAATACACCAGCAAAAATGGAAACTGGCAGTAACCCAGATTTCTCTTTTTCAACTGAGTTCCAGGTATTTTCATAACCAGGGAATTTTTTTATTACGGCTTTTTTTATTGCATAATAAGCTTTATCAAAAATGAACATGCCATCAAAGCTGTAATATTTATCATTCACTTTAATAAACAAAGAGTTATCAAGTCCTGCTGACTCTGTTAACCAACAAAAGTTATCACTATATTGACTGGATGCAGCAACACTTAACATTTCAAGTTCTTCTGGAACCATTTTGGTAATTCTTTGGACATCAAATAAATCTAATTCTTCAGATCTTGATTGAAGACTGTTAATCCAATTTTGCCAACCTTCTTCACTTATTATTCGTTCCATCAATTCTTTATTTGATTTATTGGTGCCAGATATTTTTATCTCATCTATTTTAGATTGTGATCTCTTTGCAAATAAATCACAGTCTTTGTTTAAGTCATAAATACCTTTTGTACCAACTTTATCCATCAATTCAAGAGAATCTAAAACATTATCAAGACCACTATTAAAGGTTTTATTAATCATATCTACATAAGGTTGTAGCAATAGCTTAAGAAGCTTTTTTTTATTTGCTATGTTTTCAAATTTGGTTCGAGGAATTGGGAACATATATGAATAGAACTTATCTTGCATTCTTGCTCTTATAGAAGAATCAACATTCTCTCTTAATATTAAATTATCAGTATATTTGATTAAATGATTTTCAAAATTTGAATATGCTCTGTTAAACTTTTTCCATGAAAAATCTGATAAATCCTTAGAATTTCCAATATTATTGGGATTGGATGCAACATACTTTAGCGTAAATAAGAGTTGAGAATATGCTACTTCCTCATGATGTATGTTTTTATTTATTTTTGATTGTTCAAGTACCTCATCAGTATGAAAAGCCACAAGCTTTAATAATTTTAATGAATCATATTTTTTAATCATATTTAACAAAAAATTAACATCTTGCTTTATTTGTTTTGAAGTTTCTTTGATATTTTTGTTTATTTTATTTTCTGATAAATTTAAATTATCTAAATTCCATGAATTTGAATTACTCATCCTATTATATCCTCTTCCTTCTTGATTCATATTTAAAAACAAATAGAACAGAAGCTAGTTCTTATATTAAAAATACACAATTTGCTAATTAATTTCCACCATGGTTTTAACATTTCTACTATAACATAAAACAATTAGTGCAACACTAAATTATTCTGCAGTTTTTTTAAGAATACATCAATAAAAGCTAAAGCAATACAACTAATTGGTGACTTATGCCCAATTACAGAGTATAATTGAAAATATCAAACTCAAACGAGGTTGATTATACAATTTACTTTTAGGAGCCTTGACAAATGAATCTAAGAAAAAGCATTAAAATTATTTTTTCCTTGCTTGTTTTTTTATTTATATCGACAGGTATCTTTGCATCAGATATAACAATGATTGTTGAATCTTTGGATGTTGATGTAAATATAACCCAAGATAACCAATATGAAATCAATGAAACTTATAAAAACAACTTCTTAAAACAAAGCCATGGTTTTTATAGAGAAGTTGCAACAGATTATGCTAAAAGTGGTTTCTATACCATAGTTAAAGATGAATATTGCTCAGCAATGATGAGTACAGATGAAGGTTCTTATTCAACCATCTATAAAATTGGAAATCCAGAACAATTTGTAAATGGTAAGCAAGATTATACCTTTGGATATACATTAAATGTAGGAAAAAACTACAACACTGAAGAAGCAGGTTATGATTTTATATATTATACATTGATTCAGTCATCGACCTATCCCATTAAAGAGGCAAATTTCAAAATTACATTTCCAAAAGAAATAGAACTATCTGAAATACAGTTTGCAAGTGGTGAATATGGGGCTACAGGATTTGATGGAACATTCACCTTGCTTGATGATAATAAAACAATTATTGGATCAATTGAAAATCTTGATCCAATGCAAAATGTTTCAGTCTATGTAGAGGTTCCCTCTGATTACTTTAAAGGACAAAGAGATTTCTTGGGTATGCTGAATATTAAGTTCATTATTTCTATAATTGTACTTATTGCTGCTATTGTACTTGCTTATCTTCTATTCAATAGATATGGAAGAGATGATGATATCATAGAAGTTCAAACATTTGATGTTCCAAATGGCTTTAATCCTATGCAATTAGCACATTTTATCAATCGTGTTGTCTCAATTAAAGATACAACAGCCATGTTGTTCTTCTGGGCAGACAGGGGTTATCTAAAGATTATTGAAGAAAAACCTAATAAGAAAGGTAAAAGTGATTACAAAATTAGAAAACTAAAAGAACTTCCTTCTGGCTTAGATAAGTCTGAAACAATGCTTTTTGAGGCTTACTTTCATAATATCGATATTGATGAAGAAATAATCCTCGAAGATTTAGATTCAAAGTTTATTGCACGAAGACAAAAAGCAATCGACAGAGTTAGTGAATTCTTTGTAAGTAAAAATAATGCAACCTTGATTGAACCTAAAAGTAAAGGTGCTAAGAATAAGATTATAGCAATCGCTGCTGCAACATTCTTTTTACTTTCAATGCTAGCTATACAAAACTACCCATTAAAAAGCATAATTGTTTTCTCAGCACCTATTTTAATATTTAATATTGCGTTTTTTGTTTTAATTAGTATATTCTTTTCAAGAACAATCAACCTTGCTTCTACTAATAAAACAAGAAAAAATATAAGCAACATATTTTTATCAATTTTAATATTTATAGGACTTTTTATTAAAGACATCCTTATTTTAATAACCATCTGTAATTTCAATAATGTTCCAACAAACCTTTTAATAAAGTTTGCAATAATTCCAACATTATGTTTTTATGTGCTTGCCATCTTAAATGCTTTAACAGAAAAGAGATCCGTATATGCAACACAGACATTTGGTAAAATCCTGGGCTACAAATCATTTATTGAGTTTGTTGAAATAGATAAGCTAAAAATGATGATTGAAGAAAATCCTATGCTTTTCTATCACACTCTATCCTATGCTATAGTACTTGGACTTGAAAAGAAATGGTATAAGAAATTTGAAACAATTGAAATTCCTGAAAACAACTACTTTGGTTTCTATATGGTAGGAACCATGGGATATAGATCAATGTTTAAGGGAATAGATAATTTCAATCAAACTGTAATTGATCATACAATAACCTCATCGATGGGTGGCGTTGGCGGTGGAACATCAGTTGGAGGTGGAGGTTTCTCTGCATCTGCCGGAGGTGGTTTTGGTGGTGGTGGAACAAATGGAACCTGGTAAGCTAAAATTCAAATAGAATAAATATCCTACATTAATTTGTAGGATATTTTTTGTACTTGACTTTACAGTCAAAGTGCAATGAACGTAGAAAGTTATAAATTGAAATATATAAATTAAATAAGTTAAAATTTTTGTGACAAACCTACAAGACTGAGGTATCATTAAGAAGAATTTATAACTCTAGAAGGAGAAATTATTGTGTTTATTACATTGATCGTCATTTTAGTTATCGTTGCAATACTTGTCATCGCTTTTATTTCTATCTATAACAAACTTGTTAGAATGAAAAACCGCGTTGAAGAAGCTGAGGCCCAAATTGGAGCACATGAAAAACAACGTTATGATTTAGTACCAAATTTAGTTGAAACAGTAAAAGGTTATGCAGCTCATGAAAAAGGTACTCTTGAGGCTGTAATTCAGGCAAGAAACAAAGCAGCTGGTGCTGGTTCTGTTCAAGCCGCTGAAGGTAGCAACAAAGAATTAAATACCGCAATCAGAGGAATCTTTGCATTAGCTGAATCATATCCTGATTTAAAAGCCAATACAAATTTTTTAGAACTTCAAAAACAACTTTCTACGATTGAAGAAAAAATTCTTAATGCAAGAAAATATTACAATGCTGTTATTAGAGAATTCAACAATATAATTGAAACATTTCCCTCAAACATCGTTGCTAATATGAATCACTACACTAAAAAAGGCTATCTAGAAGTTGAAGAGGAAGCTAAAAAAAGAGTTGACGTAAAATTCTAATACTAAATTTAGAAAATTTCTAATTAATTATTATTAGATAAAAAACACACACAGGAAGTTTAGATGTTTCATAAGGACTTTTGAAAGATTTAAATAAAATCTTAACCAAGTCCAACACCTAGGCTTCTTGTTTTGTTCAAAAGAATAAAACCTTTTTACATTTTTTTTATGGTATTCATTTACGTTTTTTGTTACCCTATATCTTCATTTTCTAATAGATATCATCAAATTTAAATATCAACAAATAATTTACAAAAGTAAAGAATATTATTGTTAACTACAACTTCCAAGAAATATGAAAAATATATATATTAACTTTACCAAAAAAAACATATTCCAGTGCTTGTATTCTTATAATTAACTACATACAATGCCCTCATGGAATTATTAGTAGCTTATTTCTTTGTCAATTCAATTTATGTAATTATTAACTTATATTTACCGGTTGTTTTTTATAACTTTGGTTATGGTTTTGAATACGTTGGTTTATTCCAAGCAATATTTGAGGCAGCAGGTATTGTTGGACCAATATTTCTGGGAGCCTTAGCCGATAAGAAAGGTTGGTACAAACAATTATGCATTATCTGTCTTATTACAGGTGCAGTGGCTTTCTATATATTGTCTATGAATTTATCATTTATCATAATATTCATCTGCTTAATTATATTTGGTTTATCATTTAGATCAGTTTCTCCCATATTTGATTCCCTCGGTACATTATCTTTAAAGGGTAGAGAAGAAAGCTATTCTTTCTATAGATCCTTTGGAACACTTGGCTTTATGGTAATTTCTGCATTGTTAGCTATTTTCCACAGACCTTTTATAGATGACAATATAAATATAAGCTTTTATTATGCGTTGATTACAGTATTTTCAGTCTTATCTGTTGTGTTTATTTCAACCAAAAACATTGATATAAAGGGTAGAAAAAACAAACTTGAAAGTACCAATACAGAAGTCCAGCAAGTTGAAATTACAACTGAAGATGGCAAATGGTATACTCCTGCATTGGTTTTAGGTTTAATTCTTTTAAGCTTTAGTAGATTCTCCATGACCGCTGTTTTTAGTTTTTTATCACTTTATTCAATTGAAGTTGTAAAATACAATAACATTACAATGTTGAACGTTGTGGGCACCTTTTTTGAATTCTTTGTAATACTTGCATCAGGAAGACTTTTATCTAAAGATAAAATAACACCTTATACATTAATTATGATTGGAACATTTGCAGTTTCCATACGTTTCTTTATTTATGTACTTTTTCCAACAATTCCTGGAATACTAGTTGCCCAAGCTCTTCACTGTTTCTGCTTTGGTGCATATCATATTGGAGCAGTTCTATTTATTTCAAAGAATGTTAGAAAAGACCATCGTGCAATGGGTCTTAGTTTATATTATGCTATTGGAACGGGATTGCCAGCAGTTATAGGTTCATCTCTCAGTGGTATAATAGTTGCTAATAAAGGATACAATACTTTGTTTATAAGCTATGCAATTGTATGCTTGGTTGCTGTTGTATTTGGTTTTGTTTTTAAGAAAACCTTAACAGCTCCAAGTCCTTTTGATGAAAAACGACTTTCAAAAGAAAGAATATAGTAACAAACATTATAGAGTAATCTAGAAATAAATTTAATTAAATAGCTTTAATGAATAAACTTCAATGTCAAATGAAAATCAGCAATCAACAAAAACCAAATTAGTTCTACATGATAATTTATAAAACCAAAAAAACGGGCTGATAAAATTAATTACCAGCTCTCATTTCAATGTTCAGTTAAATTTTTAGTATTTATTTACTTAATTTATTGTATGCTTCAAGTCCTTTTTCAAGACATATTAAAGCTCTACCTAAGTCATGCGTATTCAATACATAAGCAATACGTGCTTGCTTCTTACCTATACCATTTGTTACGTAAAAATCCTCTGCAGGAGCAATCATTACTGTCTCTTTTTCATAAGAAAAATCGTTTAGTAGGAAGATTGCAAATTTCTCTGCATCATCTACAGGTAGTTCAGCTACAAGATAAAAAGCACCTTTTGGACATGCACTTTTAATATTAGGAATTTTACTAAGACCTTCTGTTAAAAAATCACGTCGTTTCTTGTACTCTTTATTTACATTTTCGAGATACGAACTATCAGTTTTCAATGCAGCAATAGCAATGATCTGTTCAATCTCTGGAGGACATAATCTAGCTTGTGATAACTTCAATACACTATCGCGGAAATCACTGTTTTTTGATACCAAAGCACCAATACGTGCACCACACATACTATATCTCTTACTAAATGAATCAATGCATACTACTCGATCACTGTATTCATCAAAGGTTAAAACACTGGAAAACTCTCCTTCATAACAAAACTCTCTATATACCTCATCTACAATGAGAAATATATCGTTTCTCTTACAAAGTTCCAGTAATTGTAGCATCTCATCCTTAGTGTATACATATCCTGTTGGATTATTTGGACTACATAAAAGAATGGCACCAGTTTTTCTAGTAATCTTTGCTTCAAACTCCGCAATTGGTGGAAGAGCAAAGTCATCTTCAATTAAAGATGTTACAGGTACAAGGTTAACCATTGCAGTTCGTGCAAAGGATGTAACATTGGTGTAATAAGGTTCTGGAATAATTACCTCATCATAAGGATCACATAAAGTCATAAAAGCAAATTGAATTGCTTCAGATCCACCTGTTGTAATCAAAATATCGTCACTTGTAAGATCTTCTACCCCTTGCTTTTTATAATAATCAACCATTCCCTCTCTAAGTTTAAGTAGTCCTTCACTAGGACCATAGGGAATATTTGGTTTACTATAATTCTTTGCAGCATCAAGTGCAATTTGAGGTGTTTTGATATCAGGTTGACCAATATTTAAATAATGAACGTGAACCCCTCTCTTCTTGGCCGCTCGTGCCAGTGGAGATAAGCGTCTAATTGGTGAACATTGAAATCCCGAAATACGGTGTGACATTTGCATAAAAACTCCTATTTTTCTTTGACTTTCTATATAGTCAAACACTTTAATTATACCCTCTATAGTATATTTATACAACACGGGGCATTTTGTAGAACCCTCGCTAGCTTTTAGAGTATAAAAAACCACTCCAAAAGAAAAGGAGTGGTCTATAAAAAAATACTAAATAAGTTATTTATTTACTTTTTAATTTTTTTATCTTTAGGCTTATTAGCGAGTTCTCCTTTGTTGTCGCTAAAAGCACCTGAGGCTTGCTGTGAATCAATTAATTTTTGGATAAATTTTCTGTTATCAAGTAATGGACTGATTGAACGTCCATGATGAAGTCTAGATATTGTTCTTGCGAATAATTCTGAAATATCTGCTTGTACATACCAAGGTTTGTCCAAAAGATCATGGCCATGAGTTACAGCATTTGTACCAATAATTCTGTAGAAAACACCTTCTTGATAAGCTTTATCAAAATTTTCAATACCACCACCATTGAAGAAAGGAAGAGAAATCATGCAGATAACTCTTTTTGCCCCAAGTCTCATTAATTCTCTCATAGCAGTAATCATGGTACCACCAGTTGCAATCATATCATCTGCCATCAAGACAGTTTTACCTTTTACATCGCCAAGAAGGACAATGCTCTTTATGTTTGTATGATTAGCATCAATACTTACAATAGAATAGTCTCTTTCCTTGTATAGCATAGCAAGAGGTCTATGAAGTGATTGTGCATAGAATTTGTTCCTTGAAATAGCACCAGTATCAGGAGAGACAACCACAATATCAGGATCACTTAAATCAGCCAATCGACTTAATGCAATCAATGTTTGATAAGATCCATGGAGATTTTCAAGGTGGGTATGAGAGAAACTATTTTCAATTTCTCTTGAGTGAATATCAAGTGTAATAATTCTCTCTACTTCCAACATTTCGCACATATGTGAAAACAAACTAGCAGTCAATGCTTCTCGACTTGTCTTCTTATGTTGTCTTGAATACGGAAAAGTAGGAAGTACCAATGTAATTGATGCAGCACCAGCTAGCATAATTGCATTGATGGTTGTGAATAAGAACATTAAGTGATCATTAACAGATAACAGAATAGGAGCTTCTGAACCTGCAACCTTAATTGGTTCCATGTTTGAAAGATCATAAACAAAAAATATTTTTAAACCTCTAACAGGGTTCAAGATTTCAGCTTTCTCTTCTCCGTTAGCAAAATGGGTGTACTTTGCCTTGATTGTAAAATCCTCACATTGGAATTCTGTTGGACATTTTCTATTAGGAATCTTCTTACTATTCATATCGTCAACTAAGGTAACGTACTGTAGAATTTGTTCCTCTGTCATGTTATGCCGTCTAGCCAATGCCTTAGAAAGTTTTTCATATCTTTCTTTATACAAATGGCGAAGATGTTTAACAACTTTGCTAGTAAAATATTCGCTACCAGGGCCTGCAATAACCCCTAGCTTATGTGGTTTGATGATGCTCATACGGCTACAATACTACAAACAACTTATCATTGCAATTATTTATCAGATAATGAGTCATGTATAATCAAAAAAAAACAAAAATATACCCATATGATAAGTACACTTATTTATTTCTAAAGATGTTCTACCATATTGATAATAAAAATAGCATTTAACCTGACACTTCAATTAAAGGTGTTAATAAAATCACACCAAAAAAATATATAAAAGACCTATTAGACAATAACCATTTATAGTTAAAAGGAATTGGTTAGTTTAATAAACTTAAAGCAATTGACCGTCAAACATCAATGAAACCTTTAAATTATCTTCATTAATATTGTAATTAAGTTTTGCTCCAATTTTAGCTCCTACTGACGAGGCTAGAACTGTTGAAGTAGGTGATACAAGTACATAAACATTAGCATAAATACTTCTATCTGGAGTTCTAAACATAGATCCAACATTATTGGAACCAAATCCTACCCTACCTGAAATATTATAACCTGCTTCAAGGTTTAGAGTTCTATAATAAAGCGGAATATGGTTAAAGAATGTACCATCAATATTATATGCAAACAAGGTACTATTAACATCCACAGAATAAAAAACATTGCTATCAAGTACATTATAATTGGTAAAGGTTTTAATTGTAGTTGGTAGATTATATGAAACAATCCTATTATCTATTCCTGGAATTAAATAAGGAAGATGAATTGTAAGATTTCCATTAATAATAAGAGCTTGATTTAAATCAGTTGAAGGTCTATCTGAGTTGCTTGAAACATCATAGTAATAATGATCAGCAAAATAATGATAATAGGAAGTAGAAAGGCCTGCAATAAATGATAAATAATTTAGATTATTTCTTCCACAAAATTTATTATATGACCAATTGGTTGATGCAGTAGCAGCAACTTTATTAATATTTGCATTTTTAAACTGATTTGTATAAGCACCACTTGAATCCGTATTATAAGCTTGTGCCTGATAATAAGTAGAATAATAATTACCATTGCTATAATCAAAATCAAAATTTAGACCATAATTTAAGATTTTATTCATATTTAAATCTTTTTGAGAAATCCACCCTAGTTGAGCTTCAAGTCCAGAGGAATAATCACCATTAACATCCCAATTTATCTTACCATCTAATTTTGCATAATACTTACTATCATTCATATTATAAACAAAGAGGTTCTTTGAGATTACGGCTTTTTCCTCTTCACCAATCTCACCTGTTATAGAACTTTCAACTGAATATTTACTTATAGGATCAACACCAGTTAAGTTCACAGTTAGGGCTTTTTCCATAAATAATTCTGCAAATACAAGTAAATCTAAAGTTGGCTTGATATTTTTCAAAAGATACTTAATTCCATCATAATCTTCTGCACCAGCAATTGTTACAAAAGAATCCTCTTTATCAATTGAATCAAAATGAGTTACTTCAATTCTCTTTGTATTGAATGACAATTGATTGATATCCATACGGCTTAATGATTGGCCACTATAAAAGCGTCTGACAAAAACCATTGCATTATCATCAATTAAAATAGGATAATAAACTCCACCAAGAATTGTTTCTTGCATTACTTTAATTGTTTTATTTTCAAAATCAACAATTGTAAGCTTTGTAAGTTCATCTTTCTGGACAGTTGATAAAACTATATTATTGTTGTGAATTGATAAACCTTGAATTGCAATCCCCTTATCTAATTTAACAACATCTCGTCCCTCTTCTGTTAAACGAGAGATGTAACAATTATCTAAATACCTTGAGGTAAATACAACATTATTATCAGCATCAACGCTGATACGTTGTACTGCTTCATTTTTCGGAAGATAGAAATTTTTAATAAAATTACCATTCAAATCAATCCATTGGAGAAATTCAAGTTCACCCTCATTCTTTATTCCAACAAGATTCCCATCCAAATAAATTGAATTTCTAAATGAGAAAATATCATAATCTTTCTTTATTCCATCCTTCAATACAGAAGTATGAGTTTTGTTGGGATTTGTAAAATTACTTGGCATATTAATGCTACTGACTGTTACTACGCCCTCATTGACATTAGCGTCTCTGGTATTATTTGAAATATCCATGATTCCATTTAATTCACCATTGGTTGTGCTAACCTTTGAAACATTGCTATACATTGGATTAATGGCATAAACATCATCACCACCATCAATTAAGGAAAGATGAGGAATATCACTTATTTCTTCAATTATTAAAGAGTCATCTACATCTATATCTGCAACACTGCTCTTGTAGTTATCCCATGCATCAATAAGACCATCTGGGAAGGTATGATTAAAAGCATATTCAGGAAAGACCAATAATGGATTGAAGCTTGTGATCTTATTGTAATATTCATTGAACATATCAAGGCCATAGGTGTTTATTAGATATTCATAAAAAGTTGAACCATACAGATAAAAATTACCATTTGTATGAAGTATACGACCCACATTGGCTTCTTGGTAATTTGGAAAGGTACCCTCTGCCTTTGCTTCAATTAACTTTGAATTTTCAAGAGCATCATTCAACCGCCCCTCTCCCTGATTGCTTTCAAAATAGACAGTAACACCTTCCTTTTGAAAGGATGTAGAATTTATTGTAGCAAAATCAAATCCAAACAACTTGTAAGTAAGAGAATCAACATTTGTAAGTGTTAGCGCATGTGTTAATTCATGCCTAAAAACCTTTGCCATATTCTGTGATCCAAAAACATTAAAGCAATCATTGGCAACGATTGTATCAAACATTACAATACTTTGAGGATTGGTATATTGGAAGTAGGAATTAAATTTCTCAATATCAGCTGATACTATAACCAGAAATCTCTTTCCCTCTTCAACATCATAGGTTTCACAAATCTCAGTATAGGTTATCTCACAAATATCTTTAATCTGTGATGCAAGCATGCTGCTCTCATCATTGTATATGATATCAAAGTGTTCTGTAGTAAACATTTTTATAGCTTCATCACCATTAAATTTGGCAGCACTTAAGGATGCACTCAACAAGGAAAATACCATAAATAATAACAACAATTTTCTTTTCATAAATTTGTTCCCTTTTTTTTAAGCTTTGTAAAACAACATATTACCACCTATCCCTCAATAAATCCAACATATTTTATTTTGATAAATTTATCTTATTTGTCCGATATACAGGATTGATGCAAAATAGTCAACTTTGATGATATATGTATTATGATGATAAAAAAATTGGTCCTCCTTATAATTTCAACATTAGTTCTTTGCTCTTGCACCAGCTGCCAGCCAGCGAATGTACAAATAATAGATATGTTGAGTTGTATTGATTCTATTCCTCCCTCTTTGTTGGAGATCAAAGGAATTAGTCTATATGCCTTTAACCTTGAATTTTCAGAACCAATTGGTAACAGAGAGGACTGCAAAGTACAATTAGAAGATGAATATACAACAAACTTTAAATTAGAAGGTAGCTCCTTGCGAATATATTCAAATAAAAAATTAATTGCAGGAAAAAAATATCATATAAAGGTAGAGGTTGTAGATGAATCTGGAAATTCAACAATTGTGGAATCGATGTGCTTTTCAAAAAACTTAAATCCAGCAAAGGTTCTTATTTCAGAAATTAGCACAAAAGGAACAAAAAAATATGGAGATCGAGTTGAATTGATCTGCATTGATTCAGGATGTCTTGCTGGCATTACTGTTTCAAATGGTTTTAACTATAACTGGGAGGATCGATGTGTGCTTCCAGATGTATCAATATGTTCAGGAGATATTATTGTAATTGGATTTGGAAGTGATACAAAAGCAGATTATAAGAGCGAAAACCTTGATGGGCTCAGTAGCAACAATGGTTGCTTAATTGTAAGTGAAACACCAGATGTAAACTCTCCAATTCAAGATTGCATAGTTTATTCAAACAAAACAAGTTCCACCTTTAGTGGATTTGCTAATAGACATATAGAAGAGACAGCAAATACACTTATGCGAAAAGGTGAATGGGAGCTATCAACACCTCTTTCAGAGGGGGCAATGAATACAACATATGAAACATCAACAAGGAGCATAAATAGACGAGCTGATAGATGGGGAAATTATCAAGACACAAACGCTCAGAATGATTTTTATGTAACTGTTACATCTGGTCAAACTTTTGGATTCAAAAACAATCCTAGAGAATATGAAATTCCAGATGATTAAATCATATGGTAGCTATCATTTAAAATCTTATATTCAAAATCAAAGTTATCTGATGTAACAATGTAGCCATCAGTGAGAAGGAATATTGCAGAAACTCCATCATATTTTTTTATGAAATCAAGAGACTTTTTAGAACCCATTACAAAACATGTGGTGGAAAGAATATCGCATAGAGTCGAATTATTTGAAATAATTGTAGAACTTATAATATCACTTTCTGCTGGATAAAGAGTCTTTGATGATAATATATGATGATATCTTATTCCATCTTTTTCAAAATACCTTTCATATGTACCACTTGTTACGATTGAAATATCGGATAAAGATAGTGCTATATAAGCCATTCCTGTTCCATTATTTGGATCTTGCAATCCAATTGTCCAATCCTTGTTTCTAGTTTTTGATCCCAAAAGCAGTATATTTCCACCAAGGTTGATTATTCCACGTTCTATATTCTGAGTTTGTAAATACTTTCTTAACTTGTTTGCACTGTAACCTTTTCCAACTCCTCCAAGATCCACTTCCATGTTATCTGGAATTGTTACCTGATGTATTTTATCATCCAGTGTAACTTTATTGTAATCGGAATCTATGCTATTTAATTCTTCATCACTTGGAATTCTAGGATTTTCGCCTCCAATATCCCATAGTGAAACAGCAGCTCCTATACTTGGATTAAAGGCACCACCACTTTCTTTGCATAAATCATATGAAGCTTTAAATAGAATATACGTTTCACTTGAAAGAATTGCAGTTTTGTTATTGTTTAAATTGCTTATCTCACTTTTAATATCGGTTCTCGAAATCTGCTTTTCAACTCCATCTAATATAGCAAAGCATTCATCAAATACCTCATCATCAGTATTAGCTGGTAGGCTTATTGTACATATTGTTCCTTCTTTAAAGTCAGTTATACTTTTCATCTCAATATCTTTTGAACAGGAGGATAAAAGCAAGAGCATAACAGAAAGCACCAGAATCATTGACGATTTATATTTTAGTTTGAAGGATTTATTAAATAACATAAAACAAATTGTAAACTATATGAGACTTTTGTCAATTAAATATAAATAAATAAAAAACTTTGTAACTATTTTGTCCCCCCTCTTACGACAACGTAAGGGAGGTTTTTAATTTCA
>CAYWGU010000050.1:0-7145 GCA_964457975.1 uncultured Spirochaetaceae bacterium
TTATAAAACTTCTTCAGCTTTTATTAAAAAATAACCTGGAACTTCATAAGGATGAGATAATAATAAGGCTTTCAAAACAGCGTGAATGCAATTATCTTCAACAACACACTCAACCTTCCATTCCTTCTCTTCATGGAGTTCTCCAATCTCACCTAAAAAAGGATGACATGTTTTATCTGCTCTATATTGACCATTTCCAAGCGTTTGCCAACTACACCTATCATAACCCTTAGACCTTCCAGCACCTGCATTAAAGATTGCTTGCTTAACTATTTCTAAATGACTTGATGGAACGTAAAAACTTAATTGATACACTTGAAGACCTTCCTTTTTTATTACTATTATATTTGTATGATAAAATTAATCGTTTTTTTAGGCAATCCCGGTAAACAGTACTCCAGAACAAGACACAATATTGGTTGGCAAATTCTTTCCTATAAGTATCCTTCATCGTCCTTCCAAAAGAAATTCAATGGTGAAATAGCAAATGAAGGAACAGTTAAGCTTCTAAAGCCTCTAACTTTCATGAATGAAAGTGGGAGATGCGTTGAAGCTGCGGCATCTTACTATAACCTAGACCCCAGTGAAATACTGGTTGTTCATGATGATCTAGAGTTGCCATTTGGAGAGATAAAAATTCAAAAAGGTGGAGGACTTAAAGGACACAATGGTCTTAAATCAATTAAAGCAAATTTGAATGATAACAATTTCTATCGTCTTAGATTTGGTATTGGCCGTCCCCAACATGGAAACGTTTCTTCCTTCGTGCTTTCAGCCTTCTCTAAAGATGAAGCAATATCACTTCCTATATTTTTAGAAGAATCATCTAAAGAAATAGATAAACTTTTATAAGATTCTTATAAATACACACCTCTGTAGACTTGAAAGCATAACAAAATTATCTTTATTTACAAGTTGACCACGTATACTAATTATAATTTTTGTTATTTTATTTAAACATTAACTGCCTTAAAGCAAAAACAATTCTAAATTTAGTATATTATTACAATACTAGCATTTAAACACCTGTGGCATTTAATATATAACCATAAGGTGCTGAAAAGGGCTATCAGTATTGTATTTCTATACCAAGGTTTTATGTATAAATGCCCAAAATATGCCAACAATTTAATGTACAAAAATCTATATTTTCGTTATTGTTAAAATTATATAAAAAAAAGAACATTTCCAAAGAATTATGGAATACAATTGAATGTACAAGGGGTAACAGATGATATCAAGAGATTTTAGAATTTCTAGTAGAACGCGTACTAGAATTAATGTTAATAATGCTGTTTTTTCTACAAACAATGATTTAAATTCATTCTATCCACAGGCACAAGATGTTGCATTCAAATATAACAAGCTTAACGATGAAGACGTGCCTTATTTGTCTGCAGCAAATCTTAATGCAAGTGCTATCTTGCATTATCTTTACCAAGATATTATTAGCAAATATTTAAAAGGAAACAAAAAAGATTTCTTTTCAAATATAGCAACTGCAATACAAAAGAACAATAACGCTGAAAGTACATTTACTTTCTATTCAAAAGAGTTTCCTTCTCCAATGCTATCTCAAATGGAACCAGACATTGAGATGTTCATCGAAGAAACGTCTAGAGGTTATTACATTCATAAGGTTATGAGCTTCAACCCTGCAATGACAAAGGCAATCAAACCCTTGCTTGCTCCTAAAGGTGTTGTGTTTCCAAAAACAGAACAAGCCCTTATGGATATTCTTGGTGGTTTAAAAAACAAAGGAGCTAGCCATGCTGACATAGATGATGATCTATTCACCTTCTTAATAACACCAGCTCTTTTGAAACCTGATTCATTGTTTGATCAAATTGAATACATCTTAGTAGAATGGCAAGATTATCTTTCTGATGAAATAAAAAAGAACCTATTAAATGCTCTTGATTATCATACAGAAGAAACAAAACCAGCTTATTACGGTGGTGGTCGTCCTGAAACATACGTTCCACAATATGATTGTGATACAACTGAAATCGAAGCTTTTACAGAAGATAGAAACTGGATGCCAAATGTAATTATGATTGCAAAAAGTACCCTTGTATGGCTAGACCAGCTATCTAAATACTACAAAAGACCTATTACAAAACTTGATCAAATTCCAAATGCAGAACTTGATAACTTAAGAGACCGTGGTTTCACCTCTCTTTGGTTGATTGGACTATGGGAAAGATCGGATGCAAGTAAGAAGATAAAAAACTTATGTGGTAATCCAGATGCAGAAGCATCAGCTTACTCATTAAAGAATGACCAGATAGCACCATCAATTGGTGGTTGGGCTGCTTTGGATATTTTAAGAGCTAGATGCAGTGAAAGAGGAATAAAGCTTGCAGCTGACATGGTTCCAAACCATGTTGGAATTGATGCAGACTGGGTAATGGAACATCCAGAGTACTTCATTCAACAAAGCTTCCCTCCTTATCCATCTTATTCATACAACGGTGAAAACTTGTCAACAAATCCTGAAATAGAAATAAAACTTGAAGATCATTATTATGATAAAACCGATGCTGCTGTAACGTTTAGAAGAGTTGATAAAAGAACAGGCGATACACGTTACATCTTCCATGGTAATGATGGTACAAGCATGCCTTGGAACGATACTGCTCAACTTGATTTCTTAAATCCAATAACAAGAGAAGCTGTATTCCAACAAATAAGACACGTTGCACTCAACTTCCCTATTATTAGATTTGATGCTGCAATGACCCTTGCAAAAAAACATATTCAACGTTTATGGTATCCAAAACCAGGTTCTGGTGGTGATATTGCGGGTAGAACACAATATTCATTAACTCCACAGGAGTTTAATGAAAGGATTCCTAAGGAATTCTGGAGAGAAGTTGTTGATAGAATGGCAGAAGAACTACCTGATACTCTTCTTCTTGCAGAGGCTTTTTGGATGATGGAAGGTTATTTTGTACGAACTCTTGGAATGCATAGAGTTTACAACAGTGCCTTCATGAACATGCTTAAGAATGAAGAAAATCAAAAATACAAGGAATCCATAAAGGCAACTCTTGAGTTTGAACCTGAAATCTTAAAAAGATATGTAAACTTCATGAGCAATCCAGATGAGGAAACAGCCTTTGAGCAGTTTGGTGAGGGAGACAAATACTTTGGAGTATGTACTCTATTAACAACAATGCCTGGCCTTCCAATGTTTGGACATGGTCAAGTTGAAGGCCTTAAAGAAAAGTATGGTATGGAATATAGAAAAGCATACTGGAACGAATGGCCATCCCATAATTTAATTGATCAACATAAAAGAAAAATTTTCCCTCTAATGAAGAAGCGATATATCTTTAGTGAGGTAAAACATTTCCAAATCTATGATCTAATAGATAATGGGAATGTTAACAATTCAACATTCTGTTACTCAAATGAAGGTCATGGAGAAAAAGCTGTTGTATTCTACAACAACCAATACAATAGAGTAGGTGGTTCAATTAAATATTCTTCCCCTAAGTTGAATAAAGGTAAGGGAGAAACAGAGACAACAAATATTGCATGCACTCTAGCTCTTTCTGGAGGATCAGATAAGTACGTAATCTATTTGAACTTCAACGATGGCCTTACATACATTCTTCCCTCCAATCAGGTTATAAATAATGGTCTTCATGTATTCTTAAATGGATTTGAAACCAAAATTTATCTAAATATTAGAGAGATCTCTGATGTAGATGGTACATATAAAACCTTGTATGAAAAACTTGGTAACAATGGAATTAAAGATCTTGATACTGAAATTAAATCATTAAGATTGCAACCAATCTTCAATAGGTTTGGATGCTTTAGTACAACAGACTTCATTGAAAGCCTTGATAAAATCCTTAAGGGCAAGAGCACAGAAAAAGATATTAGAAAAACAATCCTACAGGTTTCACAATGCTATGCAACACTTGAACTTGCTATGAAAGATATAACGGATTATACCAGAAAGCAAATTGGTGATACCCGCGATATTGCCCCAAATGCATTGATTGAAGTATTCACAAGTTTCTCTACAATATTCAAAGAAAGTGAACTACTAACAAACACTGCGCTTGTTATGGATGAATTAAATATCATAACATCTGGAATATTTTTCTTACTTCCCTTTGCAAATAAGACTTCAACCATTAAGCAATTGAACGAGATGGAATCAACATTATTAATTCCTTACTTCTACTCAATTCAACTTAAGGAAAAAGGCCTTGTAGATGGATTGGCAAAACATGCTATGGAAGGTGCTTCTATTGTACTTGCAGCGCATCTTGTTATTGAGGATTCTAGTGATGAGAGCTTTGCTAAATTATTTGAGATTCAGGAAGTTAAGAATTACGTTCTTTGTAACAAATATAAGGGAGCTACATACTATAAAAAAGAATCAATGCAGGAGTTAATTATATTAACAGCACTCTCTCTTAAATTATTTGGCAAAAAGGATTTTGATATTGATAAATACATTTCTTCTCTACTAGAAAAAGAGACAATTGCAGAATATCAACTTGAGAAATTCTTGGTGAAATAATGCAAAATTTATTTTACCCATATAAGTCATAATAATGAGTCATACCTAAAAACATTTTCTGTTTTTAGGTATGTTTTTATATTCCTCAATTTTTGCTTATTTGGACACAGTACATACATTTAAGAGAAACTTTTATTGACTACTAACGCTTGATGGAGTAGTCTATTTATATGAAAACTTGGATTATTTATTTAGTAGCTACCCTAATGGGATTAGCCACAACCCTATTATTAGGACAATTTCCTGCTTATGCAACATTTATTCAATCGGCATCAACACACTTAATACAGTTTGGTGGTTTTGTTTTGTTCCCAATTGTTTTCTTTACATTTGCCTCAGGAATTGCCTCACTTCGTAAAGATAAAATGGGAGGAAGAGTTGCTAGCTCCACAATCATTTGGACAATATTGCCAACTCTTATTTTAACAATTATAGGTTCACTCCTTTTTATTATATTACCAACTAAATTCCCTGCTAGTTCATCAGCTGGAGCTGGAACAAGTGCAGTATTAGAATTTATCAGAACAACAGGTGAATATACTATAGCATCACTTAATCCAATAAATCCTTTCTACTCGTTAGCTTCAAATCAGGGAATGATTTTTCCTATCTGCATTGTATCCTTTATTTTAGGTTATTTTCTAAAACCCGATTCAGATATAATAAGACCAGCTTATGTTACAATGAATTCCTTTAGTGAGGTTATGTACAGAATAAGTAGTGCATTTGCAATCTATGGTTTTGCCTTTGTTTACATAATCGTTGCATCCTTCTTTATGCAATTGCAAACAGATGCTACCATCTTTGTAGCACCTAGATTTATGTTTACACTATTGTTACTTTCAACCATTGCTTTACTTGGAATACTTCCTCTTTTTTATGGATTCTTAACACACTTTAAAAGCAATCCATATAGAATATTATATAGAACACTTGGTGCTCAACTTGCTGCATTGTTTAGTGGTTCCGTCCTATTTTCATCTCCTATGTTATATTCATTAACAAGAAATAATCTTGGAATTCAAAAAAGGATATCATCAACCACAATACCTATTACATCAATGTTTGCGAAGGGTGGATCTGCTATGATTGCAGTATTTACCATTTTTTCATTGATATACTCTGCAACTGGTTCATTACCTGAAGTAAAGATAATAGTTTTTATCGTTCTATGTTCTTTCTTCGTATCATTAATTAGTAGCGCATTCCTTGGATTTGGTGTATTCTTCATTACATACTTAACCATGAAAATTGTTGGTATTGATTTAGCAAACGCTGAAATGAGCCTTGTAGGTATTCTTCCTCTACTATGTGGTCTTGGAACTCTACTTGATAGTTACATCAGCACTCTTTGTACTGCCTCTACTAGTTTCTGGTTAGAAACAGAAATAGAAGTACCATACGAAGACATACTTTAATAAATTATTACTATTTAAATAACCAGCAAGGATTTGTCTTATGTAGGCATATCCTTGTTTTTTGATACAGGGATGCTATGAAAAACAAACAACCAAAATATTTATTTTTTTTCCTACAGATTATAATATCACTGTTCTTTATCAGTATTATAATTTATTCGTTTAGCAAAACATATAATTCTAGCAATAGAGTTATGATCAATATGCTCATATATCTTCCAATATTGATACAAGAAGTTGCCTATTTATTTATGGCTTATCAACTGCAACAACTACCAGAGGTTAATAAAGAAATAGATAATAAATTGCTTCAAATCAACTTACTATTATTATCATTGGATGGAATTGTGATTCTACCACTATTACACCAGTTTGGATTTATATATATATTATCACCAATAGTAATTGCTAAGATTCATATGTTCTGTAGCATGGCATCTGTATTGTTATTACTTCTTGGTGGATTGCATAGCAATGAGGTTGGATCTAAGAAATACAAGGTAAATACTTTGTTCATGTTTGCTCTATCGCTCATCATAGTATATTTCCAACCAATACAATCACCAACCATCAATGAACCTTATTTGGCAATAAATCCTTCAGCAGGGTTTGTAACCTTACTTATAATAATTTCAGTGCTTGCAATAGTCTCTTATCTTCCAAGTTATCAGAAAGATAGATCTTATCATAACCTTATAAGAATTATTTCTTTCAGTGTTTTTATATTTTCTACTACTTGCCTAAGAAACTACTATACTCTACCTCTACCTGTTACAATTATTGCCTTGGTATTGTTGTTAAGCTCCATCACAATGTATATGATAAATATAAAATCATACACTATATAGAACAACCATTGTCGAAAATGTTCCAGTTAGATTACAAGCTCTTTCATTATCAAATTCATTTTCATAGTAATATAACAATTAAGAGAGCAAAGAAATCCTTAAGAAAGGGCTTTGCTTTTTGATTTGTTCTTTTTATATCTAGAAAGTTTTCATTCAACTTATCATTCTCTGATAGAATTCTTTCAAACTTATCTCAACACTCCACTCCACTCCAATGAATTCTGTTTTTGAGAGCTCAACCGCAGTTTTGTATCCGGTGCATAAAGAGTGGTAAATTTTAGTGATTCTTATATATCTTTACGATGTCCTATTTTTAAAACAAGAATAACCAGT
>CAYWGU010000050.1:7245-20444 GCA_964457975.1 uncultured Spirochaetaceae bacterium
TTTATGGTGTTTTTCATGTTTAATGAGGAAAATATCGCCTTTTTTTCTGTATACTAAATGATAGAATGTTCGGATATTTTAATCATCAATATATTCTAACTTATCCGCATACATCCTTCTTTCATTATTAGAAATAAAGCAATAAAATTTATGCAAGAAACATAATTAATATTTTTACTACTCTTCATTTTTTGAATCTTATTCCAAAAATATCCAATTTTATTATTGTAACCTTTATAATTTAGGAATATTATGCTAAATTATCATTAAGATATAAAACATATCAATTCTACTAGACCCGTTTCTGATTTACGTAATAGTTTCGCTGATATTTCAAAAGAAGTACATTCAACCAATCAGTCAGTTTTCTTAACAAAAAATGGATTTGGCGATATGGTCATATTGAGTATGGAAGCTTTTGAAAATTTTAATTTTGAAGGTGAGGTCTATTATAAATTAAAAGATGCAGAAGATGAATTAAAACTCACAACCACAAGATATTCCTCTAAAGATGTATTAAAAGCAATGAGAATATCTATTACTGAAACAAATAATGCATAATCTTGAATATCATCCAATAGCAGTGAATGACATGCTAAATATCATATAATATATTAACTTACAATTAAAGAATTCTATTACAGCAGAAAATATTTCTTGTTCACCTTATATTCATCCTGTGATTCATTTATTAAAACCCTTAGATAAAGAGTACAGAAAAGTTAGAATAAAAAATTACTTCATGCCCTATGGTGGAGATGAATAAATAAAAACAGTTTTATTCATAGGGTTATTTATGCACGAAGAGATTATATTCAAACTTTTAATACTAATTTAAAGTAAAATTTTAATAATTCCCTATAGCTAATATTTAGTTCAATCCCTATCCTTTGCTATATTTTAAATCTCAGAAGTCGGAATTGAATTCAAAAACATCAAACCACAATGACAACATAATTACTACTAAAGTTTACAAGTATAGAAAAACACAAAACGGACTGAATTCTGCAAGACACAGAAAACAATCCGTTTGATAGCCTAATTATGGGAAAATCTCAATTTTATCTCTGTTAAAAGACATTTTTAGCTATTACTTATTAAATAGTTTAATAATTATTTTAAAGTAATAATTGATTTATCGTAATCTTCTGGTGGAACAAGTCCTAAGAAGTTCATAACTGTTGCAGGAATTGAACTGATACCAAGACCTTCTGCCAATGCTTTATCATATTCATTATTGTAAGATGGATCTGCAATGATACATGGTACAGGATTCAAGGAATGAGAGGTTTTAGCTCTTGGCTCACCATTCTCTTTTATTTTAACATCACCTGTTTTCTTATCATGTTCATACATATCATCTGCATTACCATGATCAGCTGTAATAATCATTACACCACCAGCTGCTTCAACAACTTTTCTGATACGACCAATTTGTAGATCCATTGCTTCCATAGAACAAACTACAGCTTCAAATACACCTGTGTGGCCTACCATATCACCATTAGGGAAGTTTAACTTGATAAAGTCCCAGTTTCCCTTTTCCACCTCTTCAATTACTTTATCAGCGATTTGGGCACATTTCATCCAAGGTCTTTGTTCATAAGGAAGAACATCAGATAGTACTTCAAAATATTCTTCATAATCATTATCAAAGTAACCTGTTTTGTTACCATTAAAGAAATATGTTACGTGACCAAATTTCTGAGTTTCTGAAATTGAGAAAGTTTTTACCTTTGAAGAAACCAAGTACTCACCTAAAGTTCTATCAATTTTAGGAGGAGTTACCAAGTATTGAGCTGGTACATGTAAATCACCATCGTATTCCATCATACCGGCATATTCTACATCTGGAACTCTCTTTCTATCGAATTCTGTTAAATCCTTAGCTTCAAATGCTTTTGTAATCTCCAATGCTCTATCACCACGGAAGTTAAATAGAATTACACTATCACCATCTTCGATTGTTCCAACGGGTTTGCCATCTTCTGCAATAATGAAGGGAGGTAAATCTTGGTCAATTGCACCTGTTTCTTCACGAAGTTTGGTAATAGCTTCATGTGCTGAAGCAAATTTTTTACCTTCACCTAATACATGAGTTTCCCAACCTTTTCTTACCATATCCCAGTTAGCATTGTAACGGTCCATGGTAATTTGCATACGACCACCACCAGAGGCAATCCTTGCATCAAAGCCTTCTGTAGATAATTCTTCTAAGAACTTTGCAAATGGATCAAAATATTCAAGTGCACTTGTCTCTCCAACATCTCTACCATCAAGTAAGGCGTGAACTCTAACTTTTTTAACACCATCAGCTTTAGCTTGAACTATCATAGCTTTTAAAGTATCAACATGAGAGTGAACATTACCGTCACTTAATAAACCGATAAAATGCAAGGTACTTGTTTTATCTTCAACGTTTTTAGTTAATTTCTTCCAAGTGTCACCAGAGTACATTTCTTTTGATTTAATGGAGTTGGCAACAAGCTTTGCACCTTGTGCAAACACACGCCCACAACCCATTGCATTATGGCCAACTTCACTATTACCCATATCATCATCAGATGGTAGACCTACTGCCACACCATGTGCTTTTAATTTTGTATTAGGATAAGCCTTATATAGTTTATCTAAGTTATCGAGCTGTGCAGCAGCTACTGCATCACCAGCTTTATACTCACCAATGCCAACGCCATCCATTATTACAAGAACAATTGGTCCTTTTCTAGAAAGTTTTCCATTTTTCTTTAATGCATCTACCATATGTAATGCTCCTTATTATTGAATTATTTTAATCATTTATATTATATAAAATTTTATTTATTTAAACCATAGTCTTACTTTACCAAAGGTAATGTAGCTTTAATTAAATAACTTTGAGCACTTTCATCAACCATATCAAAAAGTTCTGTACGTACCCAATCATGATATGAATTTATGAAGTTAAGTTCATCTTCACTCAATAAAGATACATCAATTAAGTTCTTTTCATAAGGACAGACTGTAAGAACTTCAAACTTAAAGAAACGGCCAAATTCTGTTCTTTGGAAATCCTGCACTGCTACAAGGTTTTCAATTCTGATACCATGTCGTCCTTCTTTATAAAGTCCTGGTTCATCACTTAATACCATACCCTTCTTTAAATCCTGTTCAATTGCTGCAGCAGATATTCTTTGTGGTCCCTCATGAACACATAGTCGGTGACCAACCCCATGACCTGTTCCATGAAAGAATGTCATTCCGTAATTCCACATAAATTGCTTTGCAAGAATATCCAGTTGATATCCTTTTGTATGTTCAGGGAAAACTTGACTTGAAAGTGCTATATGACCTTTAAGAACCAAGGTGTAATCACGAATCTGCTCTGGTGTTGCTGTGCCAAATAATAGAGTTCTTGTAATATCAGTTGTACCTGATTCATAACATCCTCCACTATCTAAAACCAATAAACCTGATCCTGAAATTGTCTTGGAAGTTTCTTCTTTAACTGCATAGTGACAAAGAGCACCATTATCAGAGAAACCTGCAATTGTGTTAAATGATAGTTGAATTAATTCCTTTGAGCGTCTTCTTTGCTTTTCAAGTAATTCAGTAATCTTCCATTCATCCATATTAGGTTTATCAAAATTCATGGTTGATAAGAAGTTAACCATGGCTACACCATCAAGTAGATGAGCTCTTCTTTCACCTTCCATTTCAGTATCATTCTTGCAGGATTTTAATAGAGTTGTTATTTCAAGTTCGTTTATAATCTCACTCTTGCTAAAGGCTTCAAGGAATAAGGTGTTAACCTTATCTTTATTTAGCATTACCTTTGTATCTTTGGCAATCATTGTAGAAATTGTTTTAGAAGCTTCTTCATAAGGAAGTATTACAACATCAGTTTCAAGTTCTTTTAATAATTCAGCACTGAATCTATCTTTGTTTGTAAATAGAAAGGCTTTTTCATGAGTTATAAATAGATATGCCATAAACAGTGAGTTGTATTTAACATCATCACCACGAAGGGATAGTACCCATGCTATATCATCAAGAGATCCAATAAATTGATATTCAACCTGCTTCTCTCCAAGATAGATTCTAACCATGTTAAGTTTTTGTGCTCTTGAAAAGCCTGTTAGATCAACACCCATTTCAACAACATTCTCACAAGGAATTGCTGGTCTATCCGTCCATATTTCATTTAAGAAATCTTCTGTTGGAACAACCTGAATGTTTGGACATTTTTCTTCCATCTTATTCTGCTCACCAAGCATCAAGGTATCTGCTGAAATTCCAAGTTTTGTACCTTTTTCCATGGAGGATGCAATATATTGAAGAGTCGTTGGATTATTATCAATTCCCTCTTTAATAATTGTGAAGCATGTACCGTCTGTCTGCTTTGGACCTTGTATATGATAACGAGAATCCACCCATAATATTGCTTTGTCTTTAGTAATCAATACTGTTCCAGCTGATCCTGTGAATCCTGAGATATATGCACGTGTTTCCCATCTAGGGCAAACATATTCACTGTTATGAGGATCTGTTCCATTTATTAAAAAGGCATCAAGTCCTTCTTTTTCCATTATCACTCTTAAAGCGCTTACTTTTTCGTCGATTGTCATTATTTTAATATCTCCTTTCTTTTGCTATATTTTTTCATAATTATTGCTAATATTATTCCCGCTAAAACCATAAGGAAGCAGAATATTTGTCCCATACTTATATTCAAATAAGACTGCAGCAAAGCAGGGTTATTAAAATTGGTATTAAATTGAATTATAAAACCTAGGTTTGAATCTGGTTCTCTAAAGTATTCAATGCAGAATCTTGTAAAACCATATCCAATCAAATACCAAGATAGTATATATCCAGGATACTTTCTATTGTATTTTTTACGAATCACGAACCACAAAAATATAAATAACAGAACTCCTTCAAAAAGAGCTTCATACAATTGGGAAGGATGACGAGGTAAATTGACCATACCTCCCTCTGTGTAGGCAATACCTAGCTTATTGGCCATGGTTCGTACCCATTCATAATTTGTTGAGAATCGCTCTGCGTGTGGAAAGATCATTCCAACAGGAGAGTCGGTTACACGACCCCATAGCTCTGCATTGATAAAATTTCCTATTCTACCAAAGGTATAACCCAAAGGAATACCTGCACAGCCTATATCTGCTATTTGGAAAAAGCTTCTTTTATTTTTTTTAGAATAGATTAGTACACCTAAAATGGTACCTACAAGGCCACCATGATAGCTCATACCAGGCAATCCAACAAATCTGCCATTTGCAAAAGGCCAGAAGATTAACCAAGGATGAGTCCAATAATAAGACGTGCCATTATATATCAGAACACTAAATAATCGTGCTCCCAATAATAAAAATAATATTGAATACATAAAAAGTGTTTGTGTATCATCACCATTAATTTCAATAGCATTATGAAGAGCTTGATATCTAAACAATAAATAAGTTGTTAGAAAAGCAAGTACGTACATCAAGCCATACCATCTAAATGGCAAGCCGGGAATGATAGTTGCATCTATCCAAGTAGGAAAATTTGTAAATAAAAACATATAAGAAAGTGTAACCATAGTAAAAGTAGTGGTCAACTCCTAAAGATTGCAGTATTATAAAAAGTATGAAGAAAACAATAAAAATCATTTGTTATTTATTGATTGCAGTACTACCAATTTTTTCATCGGGTTCTAGTGAACCTAAAAAAAGCACTTTGGTTAATATTGCACCAACAACAACATCAATTCCAGATAATCAAACTGTTACTGCAAAGTTAACAGAAGAAGAATCAATTCAAAGACTGAAGGATAACTTAAACACAACCTATGCGTTGTATCAATTTATTGATAATTATTCCATAAATGAACTTGATGAAGAAAAAGCCTTCAATGCAATGGCCTCTGCCTTGGTAGACTCTCTCGATGACAAGTATTCTGTTTACATTCCAAAAGATGAAATAGAAGACTTTAATGAATTGAACCTTGGGACCTACAGTGGAATTGGTTCCTACATATTAAAGCTAAACCCTAAAAATATTGATATGGATGATCCTGAAACCTACATGATAAAAATTGAATCACCCTTTCCTGGTGGGCCCTCTGAAAGAGCTGGCCTTAGAGCAAATGATTTAATCTCTCATATTGATGGTGAAGCTGTTAATAATTTAACAGGTACAGAAGCCTCCAATAAATTAAAAGGTGTTTCTGGAACAGATGTAAATCTAACGGTACTTCGAGGGACAAAAACATTTGATATCACCTTGACTCGTCAGGTTATTAAGATTCCTTCTACTGATTATGATATAATAAATGAACATATAGGATATATTCGAATTAGCCAATTTATAGAAGATACTGATGTTGATGTTAAAACTTCCATAAAAGATATGTTGGACAGTGGAATTGATTCTCTTATAATTGATCTTAGAAATAATGGTGGTGGTATTGTATCCGCTGCAACAAACATTGCAAACCTATTCTTAAAAAATCAAACAATAGTAACAACACAAAATAAGAAAACGCTAGCGGACAATACAAAGGTCACGGTAGCTGGTGTTGGTACCATCGTTCCAATGGATTTCCCCTTAATTGTACTCGTGAACGAAGGTTCTGCTTCATCCTCTGAAATATTAACAGGGGCACTAAAAGACAACAAAAGAGCGACTATAATTGGTTCCCAAACCTTTGGTAAAGGGGTAATGCAACAAATATTCTCCTTGAAAGAGGCCTTGTTGAAGCTAACAGTTGCTCATTATCTAACTCCAAATGGTGATGATATCAACGGAGTTGGAATAACACCAGATATCATAATGAGTGATGATGAATTATCCGATGAAACTCTCGATAAATATGAAAAAATCATGAATGATAACTCTCTTTCCTCTTTTGTTGATGATAATCCAGACTTCAATCAAACAAACTTAATTAAGTTTGTCTCTCAATATGATGCTGAAAATGTTGATAAAACCTTCTTAAAGCTATTGGTGAGAAATGAATATCTGTACAGAATAGATTATGAGGATAGACCAAAATATGACAGCATTAATGATGAGTATTTAAAAACTGCAATTGAATTTTTGGAGAAATAAATGAGACAGTATGTTTTACCCTCTGCTTATAAAGGAGAGAGTCTTCTTACCTTAGAAAAAAAAGATAGTCAGTACTTCATTAAGGTTCTTCGCCTTAAAAAAGGTGATAAAATAATAGCTAGAGATGAAGAGGGTAAGATATACCAACTATCACTCGTAGATTATGATAAAACAAGCTGCACGCTATCTTCGACTCCTATCTCATCAATTAACGAGGGAGAGTCCACGGACTCTCTACCATCCTACACTGGACAATATCCAAACATCCATCTATTTCAATGCACCTGCAAGGGAAAGAAGAATGAGGGAATTGTAAGAATGGCAACTGAAATGGGTGTTGCTTCTATTGCACTTATTCAAAGCAATCACTGTATCTCAAAAAAAGACAAAAAAGATAACACTAGGTTGGAAGCAATTATTAAGGAAGCCAAGCAACAATCGGGCTCTCCTATTCCAACAACCTTTGAAGGTGTTATAAACATTGGTGAATTACCTAAAATATGGAAGGACAAATTGATATTTTTCCATCAAACAGGACTTGATGATCAAAAGGATCTAAAAACCTTGCTGCTTGATTTTCCTATAGAAAAACCCATTGGTATTTTAATTGGACCTGAGGGTGGTTTGAGTGATGATGAATGCCAAATGTTAATCAGAGAAGGATTTGATCCTGTGCTCCTTAAGACCAACATACTTCGAGCCGAGACAGCTGCTATCTGTGCAATTTCTGCTGTTCATACCCTTCTAATGGAAAAATGAATTAAATAAACTCTAAAAAAATATTGCTCTGTAAAAGCAATGCTAAAAGTCCAACTACATAAGGAATTACAGGGAGAGTTGAACGAATGTTCAGCTCCCCCTGTAAAATGAATAACAGATCATATTTATAAATTATAAGTACCAATAAGCATACTCATTAATTTTTATTCTCAAAGGTATAATGCATATTGCAGGCACTGCAGGAACTACAGTTTCCAGAACAACCACTACTTTCCTTTCCATTTTTTTTATCGATAATTGATTTTACAACAATTCCAATAACCAGTGCTACTGCACCAATACCAATTATATAATCAACCATTTAAGGCCTCCTAAAATCCGAATATCAAACCAATAATTCTTATTAATAAAGCAATTACATAGGCTGTTACCATCTGAACACCAACACCACCTAAGGTTCTTTTCCAGGTTTTTAACTCACGTTTCATAGCACCAACTGCTGCAAAACAAGGCATGCATAGCAAATTGAACATTATGTAGGCAAAACCACCACTTTTAGTTGGCATATCTCTTCTTACAGAAGGTAAACCATTTATATCCCCACCTTCTTGAAGAACATCACCATAAAGTGCATTAGCTGTTTCTAATTCAAATTTACCATTTTCAAAACCTGCTTCTTCTAATTCTGCATTATCAGATCCAAAGTAACTTCTTAGGTATTCCTCACTAATATCTTCTTTATAAACCTGTGCAAAGGTAGCAACTACGTTCTCTTTTGCAATCCAACCAGTAATAATACCAACAGTCGGTCTCCAACCAGAGAATCCTAAAGGATTAAACATAGGAGATATTGCATTACCAAAGGTTGCCATATAAGAATCATCCATTTCACTCATAACACTTTCACCATTATTGGCTATTTTATTTTGACCATTGAATGATGCTGTATTGAAGTTTGTTAAAAACCAAATCAAAATAGTTGAAACAAGAATAATTGATCCTGCTTTTTTAGCAAAACCTTTAACCTTTTCATATCCATGATCCCATATAGATTTAATTGTTGGAAATCTATACTGTGGTAACTCCATCAAGAAATTTGATTTCTTACCATGATATAGAACCTTGTTAAGAATCAATGAAACAAGAACAGCTGTAAGAAAGGTAATCCCATATATTAAGAATGTAATGTTTGCTGTTTGCTCTGGAGAGAATAATATAGCTACAAACAATGCAATTATAGGTAATTTTGCTCCACAAGGAATGAAAGCTATAATAATTGTTGTGATGTGTCTATCTTTCTCTTCATCAAGGGTTCTTGTTGCCATAATAGCAGGTACACTACAACCAAATCCCATAAGAAGAGGAATAAAAGATTTACCAGACAAACCAAAATGACGAAAAACTCTATCCAAAACGAATGCAACACGAGACATATACCCACTATCTTCCAAAACAGTTAGAAACATGTATAAAACAAGTACCAATGGCATGAAACCAAGCACTGCTCCAATACCACCCATAATACCATCTACAACAAGACCGTATGCCCAAGGCGAGGCACCACCAACCAAGGATGCTATAATATTTGTTAAGAATCCCCATATTAATTCCACCCATCCGGCAAACAAAACACCAAGACCCGGAATACCAAGACCAAATAAATTATCACTTAAACTTAGTTGAAAAAGTAAATACATTATACCAGCAAAAATAGGGAGACCTAAGTACTTAGATGTTAAATACTTATCGATTCTACTGCTCTTTGTTTTTTCTTTATTAATACTTACGTTCTTTTTATAAACTTGAGAAACAATAGATCCAATTTCATCATAACGGGCATTAGCTTGTCCCTCATCATCCAAGACATTAATTCTATCATACAAGGATAAACGCTTTGGGGTGATGGCTTTATTGATTGTCTCATTAACAGCTTCAAACAAGTCATCTACACCTTTTCCAGTTTTTGCAACAATTGGAATTACCTTAACTCCAAAATGTTTTTCCAAACCTTTAGCGTCAATTTTTTCATTTCTAAGTTCAATTTCATCACTCATATTAAGAGCCAAGATTGTTGGAACCCCAATTTCCATAATCTGAAGAGCTAAATATAAATTACGCTCTAAATTTGGTGATTCAATAATATCTATAACAACTGAAGGTTTTTCATTTACTATAAAGTCATGTGCAATCTTTTCTTCTGCACTGTAAGGTGACAAAGAATAGGTACCAGGTAAATCCAATAATTTATAATTGGTATGCTTTTTCCATACTCCCTCTTTCTTGTCGACTGTAACACCAGGCCAGTTACCAACTTTCTGCTTTGAGCCAGTTAGGTAATTAAACAAAGTAGTTTTACCACAATTTGGGTTACCTGCTAATGCGATGGTATAATTTTCTTTCATAATCCTTCTCCATGTAGAATTTAAAGCTAAGTATATGTTAGATAAAACTAACTAAAATTTCAAAAAAAATATAATTGAGAATTTTCTATTCCTAATTATTATTCATGTTTGCTATTTATTTCTTTAACTATCTAATTTATTTTTATATTTTTAGCTTCACTTTTTCGTAAGCTTAAATTAAATCCACGCACCTCTATTTCTATTGGATCACCCAAAGGAGCTATTTTAACCAATTTAACAGTAACACCCGTTGTAATTCCCATATCAAGTAGTCTTTTTTTAGCCACTCCTTGATTTTCAAATGATGTAACCTTCCCAGATTCTCCAACTTTTAAATCCACCAAACTTTTCATTTAGCACTCCTAATAATATAATTAATTAACTTGAATTAAATGTGCTAAGCCTCTATTTAAAGCAAAGCGAGTATTTTGTACTTCAATTATCAAACCAGTTTTTGTTATATCGATAATTTTTATGGTACGTCCAGGAACAATTCCCATAGCTAAAAGTCTATCTTTAAACTTATCATTAGAGGAAAATGAAATAACCTCTCGAACGTCTCCTGAACTTACAAATGACAATGGCATAATAGCCTCCTGTTATTCTTGTCTAACTTTTAATTTATGTTAGACTAGGCTAAGTCTTTTGTCAAGACTTTTTTATAAAATGTATCTTTTTTTAATATTTAGATAGTTTATAACACCCTAAAAGTACATAAGTATTTTATTAATTACTCATTTAATCCATTACTTTTAAAATAAGCCTTTTTGCTTGTGGATAACTTGTGGATAACTTTTTATATCCTACAATTTAACTTCGATATAAAAATGATATATACTCATATAGGTATTGTATAAAACCTAATCAGTAGTAAAGATATTTACTTTATGGACAAGCAATTAACTTATATATATAATAATATAGTCAACTTCTCGTATAAGTTTATTTCTTGCCTTACAAGACTTTATTTTTTGTTTGTCCTGCTTGTGCATAACTTGTGGATAACTTTTTAACAATTGTAGTTTTTTATGATAATTTACATATGTTACTTGCTAAACATTAAGTAAAAATACATACCTAATCTGCATGTTATTTTTAGAAGTTTGTTATATTTGTTGAGTTAACACCAAATATTATCCATTTATTGGTTGATTGGTATAAATAACATATTAATTAACATTTCCATATCAGAATATTATTGTTTTTTAACTAATCTGTTATTTAAAATATTTAGCACCTTATAGATTTTCTACTCGTGATATATCAATGTTGAGTCCTTTTAACTTTCCTTCTAAGTTCTCATAACCTCTTTCAATTTGATATATGTTTTCTATAATGCATTCCCCATTGCAGCAAGCAGCTGCAATTACCAATGCCATTCCAGCTCTTAAATCAGGACTGCTTACACGTGCACCATTTAATACACTTGGACCATTTACAACTGCTCTATGAGGATCACATAGAATAATATCAGCACCCATTCTAATAAGCCAATCAACAAAGTACATTCTTGATTCAAACATTTTTTCATGCATCAGGATTGATCCATTCATCTGCGTGGCTGTTACAGTTACAATAGATAATAAATCAGCAGGAAACCCTGGCCAAGGGGCATCATCTATTTTACTTGTCATTTGATTGAAACTTTTCTTTATTACTCTATTTTGTTTTCCTGGAACAAGAATGCTATTATCGTCTTGAGCAATTATTTTTATTCCAATTTTTTCAAATGTTGATACGATCATTTTTATCTTTCTATAATCAATATTATGTATCAGAACCTCACCTTTGGTGGCAGCAGCCAATCCTATAAAGGATCCAGCTTCCATATAATCACTGCTGATGGTAAATTCACACCCTTTAAGACGTTTTACACCATAAATTTTCAATAGATTTGAACCTACACCTTCAATATTACATCCCATACGAATCAACATATTACAAAGATCCTGTACATGTGGTTCACACGCCGCATTTATTATAGTTGTGCAGCCTTGTATTAAAGCAGCTACCATTATTATATTTTCTGTTGCAGTTACACTTGCTTCTTCAAGAAAAACTTCATTTGCAATTAATTTGTCATGATAGACCTTTAGGTTTCCGTCCCCTGTAATAATGCAGGAGGCACCTAAGGTGATAAATCCCATAAAGTGTGTATCGATTCTTCTAAATCCAATTACATCACCACCAGGAGGCGCTATTATAACTTCTTTAAAAAATCCCATAAGAGGTCCCATAAACAAAATTGAACCGCGAACAAATTCAACCTTTTCATCTATAAGGATGTTCTTTCTTTTTCCACTGGTTATTTTGATTGAATTAGAAGATTTTTTTTCTACTGTTGATCCAAGTTCTTTCACCAAGTCCAACATAATATTTACATCTTTTATATTTGGAACGTTTTTTAGAATAACACTTTCATCTGTTAAAAGAGTTGCAGCAATAAGTGGCAAAGCAGAGTTTTTGTTACCACTTATGGTAACCTCTCCAAAAGCTTTTCTTCCACCCATTATTTTATAAGCATCCATTACTATCTCCTAATCTTTCATAATTATACCATATATATATTAATTCGAAAATAATTAAACACCAACATTATTAGCTTAAGTTTCTTTAGTTATATAATTAACTTATATAAGAAAAAAACATGAAATACTATGAATAAAGCTAAATCAGAGTAGTTTAATAGGAATAATTAAACTATAGGTAATTGAATTATTTCTTTATTTCAATTCTAAATACCTAATTCTTTTTGAAATATATAATTAAATTTATGCTTTTCCCCACAAGATGATGATTTTGTCCCTTTACAATTTAATTTTTTATTACTATCTTTAGCATACGTCGATTTGATAGCCTCCCGGCTTGCGGACGTAAAATAAACTGCTAAAGAGGGAGGGACTGATATTTTTAGCCCTAACACCCCCTTCCCAGTTAATAACTATATACAAGGAAGGATAATTTTTATGATAATTAAAAACC
>CAYWGU010000051.1:0-20105 GCA_964457975.1 uncultured Spirochaetaceae bacterium
TTGCATTTACTTTTCCAAACAGGCTTTTAGTTGCATTTAACTTTTCAATTAACCTAACTTACTTTTTAAATACAAAAAATTAAAAATTCAAGCAAAAAAAGCTATCCACTTTGCTGGATAGCTTATTGTACTTATTTAGTTATTGAAGATTACTTAACAATCTTTGTACCTTTATTACCATGAAGAGCTTCATAGATATTTGCTGGATCTGTAATCAAACCCATGTTACCAGTTGTCTCAACATAATCTAATACAGCTTGAATCTTAGGAAGCATTGATCCTGGAGCAAAGTGTCCTTCTTCAACATATTGTCTTCCTTCTGCAACTGTTATTGTGTCAAGGTTGATTTGATTTGGCTTACCAAAATTTAAGCAAACTTTTTCTACAGCAGTTGAAATTACAAATAAATCTGCACCTAACTGTTTAGCCATCAATGCAGCAGCTAAATCTTTATCAATTACAGCTTCTCGTCCTGAAAGCATTCCTTTTTCATCTCGAACAACTGGAATACCACCACCACCTGCTGCAATAACTGTCAAACCGCTATCACAAAGTGTTTTTACTGTATCAAGTTCTACAATAGCTTTTGGTTTTGGGGAAGCAACAACACGTCTCCACCCTCTACCAGAATCTTCTTTACAAACCCAACCCATTTTGTCAGTTCTGTCTTTTGCATCTTCCTCTGTCATGAAAGTTCCAATTGGTTTTGTAGGATTGTTAAATGAAGGATCATCAGCTGCAACTTCCACTTGTGTTACAATAGTAGCTACTTTATTTTTTATTCCAGCTTTTTGGAATTCATTATCAAGTGCCATCTGAAGTTGATAACCAATAGCACCTTGTGTATCTGCTACACAAGAATCTAGTGGAACAGAATGTAAAATGCCTTTTGAATATTCAGCACGTAGTAAAATAAAACCAACTTGTGGGCCATTTCCGTGAGCTATTACAACTCTATGACCATCTTTTACCAACTTAGCGATATGTGCTGCTGTCTTTCTTGCTGCTTCATATTGTGCTTCAACTGTTACATGCTTTGGATCCTCTATTAAAGAGTTACCACCAATTGCTATTACTATTAATTTACTGTCCATTATTAAACACCTCCAAGGGGATTACAAGTAATAATAACACATATGCAACAAAATGCAACACTTTTTTTATTTATTGTATATATTTTTTCAAACATGAAAAATTAGTATATTTTGGGTGCTATATATTGCTCGTATGACTATATTTTGTTAAGTAATATATTACACATTATCATCACCATTCTTGGTTATATTTTTATGATTTATTTCAAAGTAAATTTTATTCAATCAAAATCAACATTTTATACTTTGTTAGTACTAAAATTTAAGTTTGTTTTTAATATTTTTATAAAATTTTAATTTTTCTAATATTATATTAAATGAAAATATGTTAAACCTTATATAAGCATAATTAAGGAAAAATAAGTTCTTTATCATAGCAACAATTATCATTAATTATGATATAATTATTCTTGATAAATATAAGAATTATTTAATTTTATAATTCCTACTAAATTAATATAATTAAAATTTTAATAACTTTAAAAAATAATTGCTAAAAATCAAAATAATAGTTTAATAAACTATGCGATACACCAAATTATGAGTATTTTTAATCTACATAATTTCCGGAGGAAAATACATGAGCGATAAAGATCTAATGATCCAAGAACAAATATTACCTTCTAATCTATTTATTTTACCTGTTGGTCCTACCCCTGTTTTTCCAGGGTTACTTACACATCTGATGTTTACAGATGATCAAGATAAAAAAATTGTTAATCAAGCTATAAAGCATGGTGGCAATATCGGATTAATACTAAGTAAAACACTAGAAGAAGACGAAACATATAATGAAGAAAATTTGCATACAACTGGAACAGTTGCTAAGATTGTAAAAAAGATAAAACTTCCTGATGGTGGTATACACATCTTCATTTCAACTATTAAAAGGTTCACTGTAGAAAAATATCTAGAAAGTGGTGAATATACAATTGCAGAAGTTACTTATGTTAAAGACAAACCATACGAAATTGAAAATTTAACTCCATGGACACGTCAATTATATTTTGAAGTAAAAAATTTAAGTGAAAATGATCCAATGCTTTCAGAACAGTTAAAGTTAAACATGGTCAACATACAAGATCCTGGAAAGTTATCTGATTTTTTAGCATCATCTTTGGAGATGGATGGCGAAGATCAGCAAGAACTTCTTGAATGTCTTGATGTAAGAGAACGAATTGAAAAACTTCTTGTTTATATAAAAAACGAACAAGAAATTTCTAAAATTCAAAAAAGTATCTTAAATAAGGTAAATAAGAGAGTTGAAAAAAACCAAAGAGACTACTTTTTAAGACAAGAATTGAAAACAATTCAAACTGAACTTGGTGTTACAAATGATCCTCGTCAACAAGTCATTAATAAGATGCGAATTGAAATTAAAAAGCTTTTCAAATACTTCCCTAAAGAAGTACAAGAAAAGGTAACAGATGAAATGAATAAATTAGGGGCAATCGAAATGGCTAGCCCTGAATTTAATGTTTCCCGTAGCTATCTAGAAAACATCATTAAGCTTCCTTGGGCTCCTTCTACTAAAAGAAACTACTCAATTTTAAATGCACGAAAAATCTTAAATAGAGACCATTATGGAATGAAGGATGTTAAAGAAAGAATCCTTGAATTTCTAGCTGTCCGTGAATTAGCAAATAGTGATAAAGGTGCTATTGTTTGTCTTGTTGGCGCTCCTGGTGTTGGTAAAACAAGTATTGGTAAATCTATTGCTTCAGCATTAAAAAAAGAGTACTTCAGATTCAGTGTTGGTGGAATGAAAGATGAAAGTGAAATAAAAGGCCACAGAAGAACATATGTTGGTGCTATTCCTGGTAAGATTGTAAAAGGTCTTCAGGTATGTAAAACCAATGATCCAGTATTTTTAATTGATGAAATTGATAAAATGGGACAATCATATCAAGGGGATCCTGCATCTGCGCTTTTGGAAGTTTTAGACCCTGAACAGAACACCAACTTTAGAGATAATTATTTAGACCTTCCATTTGATTTATCACACGTTCTATTCATTGCAACTGCAAACTCACTCAACGGTATTCCTGAACCGCTCCTTGATAGAATGGAATTAATCGAAGTTGGGGGCTACACATCTGATGAAAAAGTACAAATTGGTAAGAAATATCTTGTACCAAAATCATTTGAGAAAAATGGTTTAAGCAAAAAGGATATTAAATTTACTCCAACTATTTTAAAGAAAATTGCTGAAGAATATTCTCGAGAAGCTGGTGTTAGAAACTTTGAAAAGAACCTAAACAAGGTGGAAAGAAAGGTAGCTGTAAAACTTCTTGAAAACTCCGATACTGAGAGACCTGTAAAAATTAATAATGAAATGCTTAATGAATTCTTAGGTATACCTTACTTCACTGAAGAAACAAAGATTGTAGCAAGCAAACCTGGTATGGCCATAGGCCTAGCTTGGACTTCAATGGGTGGAGACACTCTTGCAATTGAATCACAGGCATCTAAGGGTACTGGCAAGTTAAAACTTACTGGACAATTGGGTGAAGTTATGCAAGAAAGTATTAATATTGCTTATACCTGGTTAAAATGCCATTGCACCGAATTAAGAATTGATTATAATTGGTTCGATACTCACGATGTTCATCTACATGTTCCTGAAGGAGCAATTAAGAAAGATGGTCCAAGTGCTGGTGTTACAATGACAACTGCTCTATTTAGCTTGATTACCAATCAAGTAATGAAGGCCAACACAGCGATGACTGGTGAAATTTCATTAATGGGCAAAGTTATGCCGATTGGTGGATTAAAAGAAAAGGTATTGGCCGCTCAAAGAAATAAAATTAAAACGATATTGATTCCTAAAGAGAATAAAAGAGATCTTGATAAGCTTGATGAAAAAGTAACAAATGGTATTGAATTTCACACCATTGAAGATGTATCTGAAGTACTAAAACTTGTTTTTCCCAATGATGAAAAAGCAAAAAGGCCTATTATTGAAGAGGATAAAACTAAAAACAAAGAGCAGTTAGATCTAATTAGTGTAGCTGTATCAACTGCCGTCAAGGAGGCACTTAATGGTTGAGCTATTAAGCCCAGCAGGTGATTTAAGAAAATTAAAAACAGCATTTGCATTTGGAGCAGATGCTGCATATATGGGACTACCTAAATATTCTCTTAGAGCTAACGCTAGAAACATTGATTTTGAACAAAAAGAAGATTTAATAAAAGTAAAAAAAGAAACAGGGAAAAAATTATACTGTGCGATGAATATTCTTTTTCATGAAGATCAAATAGAAAGCTTAAAGCAACAAGTTGAAGATATAAAGACTTGGCCTTTTGATGCCTTTATTGTATCAGATATTGGTGCCTTCGATATTGTCAAAAATGCTATTCCAGATGCTGAAGTTCACCTTTCAACTCAATCAAGTTGTATTAACTCCTCTGCCGTTAAGATGTATCAAAGAATTGGTTTTGATAGAGTTATTCTAGGTCGCGAAGCATCAATGGATGATATAAGAAAAATCAAACAAGCAGCACCAGATATGGATATTGAAACCTTTGTTCATGGTGCCATGTGCATGTCATACTCTGGTCGTTGTCTTCTATCTGCATATTTCTCCAACCGTTCAGGAAATCAAGGTGAATGTACAAATTCCTGTAGATGGAATTATAGATTGATGGCAAATGAAAACCTGGAAAAAATTTTAGCGTCAGAAACACTTGCCTTAGAAGAAAGTGAGAGACCTGGTGAATATAATACAATTAGTGAGCAAGATGGATTCACAACAATCTTAAGTTCAAAAGATTTATGCATGATTGATCATGTTCAAGAATTAATTGATGCAGGTGTAAATAGCTTAAAGATTGAAGGTAGAATGAAAAGTATCTATTATGATGCAGTTGTAACACGTGCATATCGCAAAGCAATTGATAAAGCTCCAGACCTTGCAGAATACAGAAAGGATTTATTTAACATAAGCCACAGAAAGTATTCAACAGGATTTTTCTTCGATAGAACCGATGATGATGATATTTTTGAACCAACTATAGATGGATATGAAAGAAATTTCTTATTTATTGGTATTATTGAAGATGAGGTAAAACCGGGAATTTGGTCACTTGATGTGAGATTTCAAGTAAGAAAAGGTCAAACAATTGAATACGTTGGCCCAAATGTACTTAATATTGAAGATAATACATATACCCTTCTTAATTCAGATTTTGAAGAAATTGATCAAATAGATCATGGTAAGGTTCAATATCTAAAAACCGACAAACCTTTAAAAGAAGGTTACATAATAAGAAGACTTAATAATGGTGGATTAAAATCTACACTTGGTAGATAACAACTTCACACCTAAAAATGACCACCATTAATATTTGGTGGTTTTTATATCTAAACATTTAAACAAGTCAATTAAAAAATAAAAAAGGAGATAGTTAAGATTTATTAATCCTGTCTATCTCCTTTTTTTAAGTAATTTATTCTACAAGGTATTTAATAAAGAAATATGCTTCTTACTTTTTTCAATAACCTCTTCAAATTCTTTCTTCTTAGTTAATTCTTTATCAATAGCTACTTGCTTTGCATTCGCCATGAATTTTTCATTTGAAAGCTTTCGAGTTGTACCATCTAGGTTCTTTTCGGCTTTAGAAATTTCATTTTCAAGTTTTGCTATCTCTCTTTCTACATCAATTGCGTCTTTTACAAATACAAATGATTCAAATCCGATTCCTGCAACAGGAACGGCTCCAGTTATATCAGCTGTTTTTTCTGTATCAATAGTCAATTCACTTGCATTTATGAACAATTTAATTAATTCTACTTTTGTTTCTAAGAATTCAGTTGAATTGTCAACATTATCAGGACGAACAATACAATTTACTTTCTTTTCATTAGATATTGCAAGCTCACCTCTAAGTGCTCTTATTCCTCTAATGACTTCTTGAAGGTTCTTAACCATGATGTTTTCACTTACATAGTTTCGCTCTGCATTCCATGTTGGATATTCTGCATTGATTACATTGCCATCAGTATTTGGTAATTTTGAATAAATTTCCTCAGTTATAAAGGAAAGGTAAGGATGCATCAACTTCATGGATTCTGCTAATAAATCAAGTAAAATAGAAATTGTTTGATCTTTTACCTTATCATCATCACTGTACATTTTAGGTTTAGAAGCTTCGACATACCAATCACAAAAATCATTCCAAAAGAAGTCATAAATAGCTGCCGCTCCATCATTGAAACGATAGTTCTTCATTGAATCTTCAACTTTTTTAGCAGCTTCATTTAATCGGAAATAAATCCACTTATCAAATACATCTAGGTTAAAGTCTTTTTTATCAACTAATTCTCTTCCTTCCATGTTCATAAGTAGGAATCTTGTTGCATTCCAAATTTTATTTGCAAAACGAGAACCAAACTTAAAGGAATCCATATCAATCATGATATCTTGACCCTGAGTTGCCATGTAGGCAAGTGTAAACTTCATAGCATCTGAGCCAAACTCATCAACAACCTTAATAGGATCTATACCATTGCCCAACGACTTACTCATCTTGCGACCAGTTTTATCCCTTACAAGACCTGTTATGTATATATCTTTAAAAGGTACCTTACCTACAAATTCAAGAGAGGCCATAATCATACGAGCAACCCAGAAGAATATAATATCATATCCAGTTACAAGAGTTGATGTTGGGAAGAATCTATCAAAATCTATTGTTTTCTCAGGCCAGCCTAATGTTGAAAAAGGCCATAACCAGGAACTAAACCAAGTATCAAGAACATCTGTTTCCTGATTAAGGTTTTTACTTCCACATTTTGGACATTCTGTAGGATCTTCTTTTGCTACAATCATCTCACCACAATCTTGACAGTACCATACTGGGATTCTATGTCCCCACCATAGCTGACGGGAAATACACCAATCTTTAATATTTGTTAACCAATGTGAGTAGGTATTCTCCCATTTTTTAGGGTAAAATTGAACCTCTCCATCCTTCCATGCATCAAGTGCTTTATCAGCCATTGATTTCATTGATACAAACCATTGCTCTGATAAATATGGTTCAATAATTGTTCCACATCTATAACAATGCCCTATTTCATGATTATGCTCTGCTTCGTTAACAAGTACTCCAAGTTCTTTTAAATCTTCTACAACAAGTTTCCTTGCTTCAATTGCTGGAATGTTTCTGTACTTTTCAGGACAATTGTCATTCAATGTTCCATCAGCATTCAATACATTAATTGCTTCAAGATTATGTCTCTTACCACATTCCCAGTCATTTGGATCATGAGCAGGTGTTATCTTTACCATACCAGTACCAAATTCAAGAGATACAAAACTATCTTCTATAATTTGAATTTTTCTATCTGTTAAAGGTAAATCTACATATTTACCAACAATATCATGGTATCTTTCATCCTCAGGATTAACGGCAACTGCGATATCACCAAACATTGTTTCAGGTCTTGTCGTTGCAATTTTAATAGTACCTGAACCATCACTATAAGGATAAAGAATATCATAAAGCTTGCCAGGCTCCTCACTATATTCAACTTCATCATCTGCTAAAGCTGTACCACAATGAGGACAATAATTTACAAGATATTCACCTTTATAAACCAAACCCTTATCATATAATGTTACAAAACAATCTCTAACGGCTTTAGAAAGACCTTCATCCATTGTAAATCGTTCATGATCCCAATCACAGGATGTACCTATTTTTTCAAGTTGCTTTTTAATAATACCATGATGTGTATCTTTTACTTGCCAAGTTCGCTCTAGAAATTTATCTCTTCCAAGATCATGACGAGTAAGACCTTCCTTTACAATCTGGCGTTCAACAATATTTTGTGTTGCAATACCTGCATGGTCTGTTCCCGGAACCCAAAGAGTTGGTAATCCTTTCATTCTATAATATCTAATTAAAATATCTTGCAATGAGTTATTTAATGCGTGACCCATATGAAGAATACCAGTGACGTTTGGTGGTGGCATAACTATAGAGAAATGATCTTTATCATCGTTGTCGTCAGCCTTAGGGCTAAACATTCCATTATCTTTCCATTCTGAATATATTCGATCCTCAAAATCTTTTGGATCATAAGCTTTTTTTAATTCTACTGCTTTCATGAATATAATTGCCTCCTACCTTGCGTAATAATAAGATTATACTATCAAAAAGAGTAATGCATAACAACTAAAAAAAGAAAAAAGATAATAAATAAACTATCTTTACTACATAAAGCACGCTATTTGTAAAATTAATTCACGCTAATGAAAATTAGTTAAATAAAACAAATTCCTATAATATCTGTAGGCAATTGACTTTTATTCTATATATTTATATTTTATTGGTGTTAGCTATCATTAGCAAAATAAGATATTTGGAGAAAAAATGTTACAACTTAAAAACACTAGCTATAGTGTAGATGATAAGAAAATAATCAACGATATCAGTTATGATTTTGAAAAAGGAAATATATATATATTAACAGGTCCAAACGGTGGTGGTAAAACATCTCTTGGAAAAATAATTACAGGCTTATACCCAACAGAAACAGGTTCAATTACATACATGAATAAAGATATTACGAACCTTAGTATAAGTGAAAAAGCAAACTTAGGAATATCCTATGGGTTTCAAAGTCCAATATATTTCAAAGGTTTATCTGTAAAAGATTTATTACAACTTTCAAGCAAAAGCAAAGATGAAATAGTATTATCACACCTATTAAGTCAGGTTGGACTTTGTGGAAGAAATTATCTTGACAGAGAGGTAGATGATAGATTATCTGGTGGAGAAATAAAGAGAATCGAAATTGCTTCTGTACTTGCAAAAAAAGACACCAAACTATTTATATTTGATGAACCTGAAGCAGGCATTGACCTTTGGAGTTTCAAAGAATTAATTGCAATATTTAAAAAATTAAAAGCAGAAAAGAAAACCTTGATTATAATAAGTCATCAAGAGAAAATTCTTGAATTAAGTGATTATATTTTAATTATAAGCAATGGTAGAATTTCAAAAAGTGGACCTACAAGTGAGATTTTTAAAACTCTTTCTATTAGTCATATAGATAAATACAACTGCGAAGGTTGTGAAAAAAAGGTATTAGATTAATGCTAGAAAATACAATGAAATTATTTAAATCTCTCTATGGTGATGATGTTGATTTATCAGGTATTGCTGTAAATATCAGAGAGGATAACAGCTCTTGCCAAAGACAAAATTCTAAAAACATCAAACTTGAGGACTTACCCTCAGGTGATGGCTTGAAAATAACGGTTAAATCAACAACTCAAGGTGAGATGGTTTACATCCCTGCCTTCATAAGTAAATCAGGTGTTATTGATATTGTAAAGAATGATTTTTACATTGAAGATGGAGCAATTGTTAAAATTCAAGCTGGATGTGCTATTCATACAGAAGGCAAAGGTGAATCAAAGCATAATGGAATACATAGATTCTTCATTGGTAAAAATTGTAAAGTTGAATACATAGAAAAGCACATAGGTACAGGTTCGGATGCTAATAGAATAATATCACCTGTTACAGACATAACACTTGGTGAGGGATCAACCTTCACAATGGATTCAATTCAACTTGATGGCGTCAGCTTTACCGAAAGGGAAACAAACTGCATTGTAAAAAAAGGTGCTCATTTAGATATTAAAGAAAGAATTCTAACTCAGAATAATCAAGAAGCAATTACAAAATTCAATGTAGATATCCAAGGTGATGATTCATCAGTTAATGTTGTATCAAGATCTGTTGCAAAGGATAATTCAAAACAACGACTTGAAAGTACCATCACAGGCAATGCTATATGCACTGGTCACAGTGAATGTGATGCAATTCTTGAGGATAATGGTATTGCAATTGCAATTCCTGCCCTTATAGCAAACAATCCAGGAGCAAACCTTGTGCATGAAGCTGCAATTGGTAGAATTTCAAAGCAGCAAATAGAAAAACTTGAAACCTTAGGCCTTTCTAAAGAAGAAGCAGAAAATTACATAATTAAAGGTTTCTTAAAATAACACAATTAATATCAAATATATAGCTTCGATTTACTTCAAGTATTTCGAAGTTTTTTTTAATACCTTGAATTGACAAATCTAGTCCACAAAAAAACCTACTAATTAGATTTTTAAAAACCAATCAATAAGTTCATCAATAATAAAGCTACAAGAAATCTAAACACAAACTAATTTTAATCATCAAACAGAGGAAGATCTCTGACAACCAGAAGACTTGCACTTGTTATGTCTGTACCTATTGCATTTGTTGTATAGTTATATGCAACATTTCCTACACACCAAACATATGAAGTTTCGGGTTTATCATTTTCACTCCAAAGTGCTTTTGAATAAGTATTGTTCATGATGGTATCAACCTCTAATTCAGTAGGTAGTCTAAAATCATCAGCGGATTTATTCCAACTAGTTTTTGTACTAAAAGTATTCGCACTGATTTCTGCATCTCCATAGGATATATCATCCTTATCCTTGTAAAGTAGTGCTTCAATATCGCTTTCTTCCATATTAAATACAATCCCTCTTGCAGGACCCACCTGACCAGTAATATAATTCCTATCATTGCAAGCTGTTAGTATTATAATAATAAGTAATGTTAATGTTAATAATATCTTTTTGTTCATATCCCTTTTAACGAATATATGGTAAAAAGGTTACATTTTTTTTAGAGTTTATACACTAATTATTTCACAACAAAATTAATAAATTACATATTACTAAAACTATAATATATCTCTTAACTCATTAATTTAAAAATTATTATAACTCTTAAAAGAACCATCTAAATTTATATTTTAAAAGGCTTTTCCTCTTTGTTTCGATCTATCGCATGAACTTCAGAATATTTTTCTAGGTATTGTTACTTAAAATAATATACAACAATAAAGAGCTATAAATTATTTCTATAAAAAAGGTTCAAACATGTTTACCAAAAATACAAAGAAATACCTTAGTTTCCATAAATGATTGGGACTAAGGTATTATAACATTAAACCCTTTTGTTTTAAAAAATATGAGTTCTTTTTATTAAATAAGAATAGTTAAAAATTTTAGCAGTAACAAACCATTAACACCCATCCATTATAATATATATAAATAAATATGCAAAAGGTTACAGTTTTTTCCATATTTTGATATATTTTCAACTTTTGTTCCAAAAAAAAATATCTCGATTTCTTTTTGAAAATTATCAAGATATTTATATAATAACCATAATCTGGAGTAATCAGACTTTATAAATTACTAATTAAGAGGATCTACTGTTTTAACTTCAAGTGTTACTGCATATCCTTGAGAATCTAAATAATGAATAATTTCAGATAATGAGAATTCATCAAGCCTTACCTCTTCCACACTACTTACTTGCTGAACCTGAGATGATTCAATTGGTAACATTACTTCAGGAAGAATCTCACTTGTTTGTTGACTATTTGTTCCAAACAATACAAAGGAACCAATAAAAACAACAACAAAGGCTGCAGCACTCGTAATTAAAGCTGGTACAAGATTTAATTGAACTTTTCTTTGAAATATATTTTGTTTTTTAGGCTTATCAAATCTATTCTTCTCAAAAAAAGTCATAACCCTTTTGGCTCTCATAGTAATTTCATCATTACAAATTGTCGCACTTTTCATCTTATCATTAAGCGTCTTCAATTGCTCAAGGCGCATTTGGCAACCATTACAATATGACAGATGCTCTTCAACCTGAGTTTTCCAGGGTTCCAAAAGTTCACCATCTAAATAAGAATTTAAAAGTGCATCATCTAAACACATATTATATTACTCCTGATTTTCGTTTATAATCTTCTCAAGCATCTTACGTGCTCTAAAGACCCTAACTTTAACATTGCTCTCTGATATGTTAAGTGTAGCTCCGATTCCTTTATAATCTAAGTCAGTATAGGTTTTCAATGTTATCACAACCCGTAGTTTCTCAGGTAATTTAGCAATAGAATCTCTAACTTCCGTACAAACTTGATCTTCAATTAACATATCTTCACCAGTTTTGATTTTTTGCTTTGGTTCTTTTTTAACCTTCTCTATCATTTTTATCTCGCGACCTTTACGTTTTATAACGTTGATAGATAAGTTCTTTGCAACCCTAATTAACCAGTACTTTGCATCATTTAAAGAAGGAAATTCTTTTCCTTGATCAAAAAATCTTGTAAACGCTTCCTGACAAAGTTCTTCAGCCCTATCTGGATTCCTAACAATATTGTTTGCAACTTTGAATATCATTGGGAACACATGTTCATAAACTTCTCTAAAATCGCGCTCGTCGTTACTTTGAATCTTCATAAATACTAACAACCTTTATTACTGTTGGTTACAGTTTTTTTGATAAAATAGCTCCTTGTGGTGTATCTTTTACAATATACCCCAATTTATCTAGTTCATCTCTTATTTCATCGGCTTTAACAAAGTTTCTTTCTTTCTTTGCTTTAGTCCTTTCTTTTAACAAGACCAGTGCGTCATCATCAATTTTTTCTTTTTCTCTTTCTGCAATCTCATCAAATCTAAGACCAAGCACCTCATCATAGTAAAGTACAAGTGAATATTTTTCACTATCCGTGAGTTGTTCACTTTTTAAAGTTTTCCAAAGTTCAGCAAGAGCCATAGGCATGTTTAGATTATTCGCACAGACTTCATCAAAGTTATTTGCAAAAACTTTTACTAAGTCACTCGTAATCCCTACATTCTTTGCATCATTATCTAATAAATCTTGAATGCGACTTACAATAGTCAACCTATTTTTTCGTGCAGTATCAAGATTTTTAAAACTAAACCTTAGTTGAGATCTAAAATGACCGCCAAGTACAAAATATCTATAATCCATTGGATTATAACCTTTATTTATCAATAATTGTAGAGTTAAGAATTCACCCTCGCTCTTGCTCATCTTACCAGTCTCATTCAACAAGAATTCACCGTGAAGCCAATAATTAACCCACTTATGACCAGTTGCTGCTTCACTTTGTGCAATTTCATTTGTATGATGTACAGGAATAGCATCTATACCACCTGCATGAATATCAAAAGATTCACCTAAATATTTCATGCTCATTGCTGAACATTCAATGTGCCAACCTGGATATCCTCTTCCCCAAGGAGAGTCCCACATCATCTGCTGCTCTCCAAATTTGCTCTTTGTAAACCAAAGAACAAAATCTTTAGGATTCTTTTTATTTAAATCAAGAGTTACATCATCGCGAACAGCAATTTGAAGATCATCCATTTTTAGGCCAGCCAACTTTCCATAATCGGGAAGCTTATCAATTGAAAAGTAAACATTTCCACCTGCCTGATAGGTATAGCCTTTTTCTTCAATTCGTTGAATCAGCTTTATCATATCATCAATATGATCTGTCGCCTTACACCAAACAGCAGGATCAATCATGTTCAAATCATGAAAATCTTTTTTAAATGCTTTTGTATAAAAATCTGCAATTTCCCAGACACTTTTACCTGTTTCCTTTGCAGTTTTAGTCATTTTATCATCACCATCATCACCGTCTCCAGTTAAATGGCCAACATCTGTAATATTCATTACATGATTTACATTGTAGCCAGCATGAGTTAATTCTCTTTTTAAAATGTCCTCAAATATGAATGTTCTAAGATTACCGATATGCGCATAATTATATACTGTTGGTCCACATGCATAGAAACCAACTTTATTTTCTTTAATTGGTTTGAATTCTTGAATATTTCTACCCATTGTATTATATAGTGATACTTTCATTGAATACCTCAATTTGTATTAAAAATTATCTTTTAATAATTAATATATTATTTTAACAAGTTAATTATATCGAAAAACTGTAATTTAAACAAATATTAGTAAATAATTATTGCTCAATCTATTTTTCGTTGTTAAAATGAATACATGGATAATAATGTAAGCTATCAAGATGAAAAAATCAAGTTTGAAGATGTAGTACAAAAAGATATATCTCTTTCAAAATTCACCAGTTTTAAAACGGGTGGTAATGCTGAGTATCTAGCAACCCCAGGTCTTTTTTCAGAATTACTTGCGACCCTAGAATTCGCGGATAAAAAGGAACTACCAATTACAATAATTGGTGGTGGGTCAAACATTCTTGTAAGTGACAAAGGAATAAAAGGACTTGTTTTGAGGACAACTCATCTATCACGTTATTCAACACGTGGGAATATGTTCGCCTGCAGAGCAGGAATGAGCCTTGATAAAGCAATTAGCTTAACTATTGATGATGGGATGACAGGTCTTGAAGGATTATCAGGAATCCAAGGATCAATTGGTGGTGCCATTGCTGGTAACTCCGGAGCAAACGGAAATTTTATAAGCGACAACCTTCTATATGTTGATTATGTAACTTATGATGGCAAAACTCATAGAATGAGTTCTCAAGTAATTAATTTTGGTTATCGCTACAGTCCTTTTATGGATATGAGAGATTGTATTATTTTTGAGGCAGGATTTCTTTTAACAAATTCAACAGTCAACATTAAACAGTCTAAAGAAAAACAGATGCAATTGAAGGCTGAAAGAAAAAAGAAAGGCTATTTTGACTATCCTTCCGCTGGATCAATATTTAAAAATCCAAAAAACTCAGAATTAACTGCTGGGCAGATGATTGATTTATGTAATTTTAAAACCAAGAAAGTTGGTGATGCAATGATCTCAGCTAATCATGCAAACTTAATCGAAAATATAGGGAATGCTACAAGCTCTGATATATACACTCTTGCAACCCAATGCAGAGAGGCCGTTAAAAAGAAATTTGGTGTAGAACTTGAATTTGAGATAAAACTTATTGGAAATTTTAGCTAATGCATACTTAAAAAGAATACACAAATTTAATATCCAATTTTTTCTTAAATATATAGTTTATGTTTAAGGATGATTTGTTATTCAAGAATTTTAAATTTATAGAATCATAAAATCCTTTGTAACTATATCCTATCTTAAAATTATTAATCGTTAATTCTATTAATGGTTTTTCTCTTATTATTCCACACCGTATATTAACATTATATTTTCCAATCTTTGATAAATATAATGTTAGATAATAATATTCAGTTCTTTCAAAATTCAAATCCTCATTGCTCTCAACTTTTTCATATAACTTAACTCTCATAGATTTTATTGAGTAACCAAATATTAATTCCCTATTTATTGTTTTATAAATTGTCGACACCATCTCATATTTTCTTGATGCCCCCTTTCCTGAAAAGTTACTTTGTGCATAAAGATAATCATTAAAAGTTAATTGAATGCCATTCATCTTTAACTTCAAACCAAAATGATATAAATAATTTAAATTTTGTTTTTCAAAGAAAATCTTTATCTTATCAAATCCAAGTGCCACGTAAGAAGAAAAATAAGTTCCCATCACTGTATTGGCTACTTCATGTCTTACATCAATATTTGATGATTGATAGTCAAGTATCGATATGTATCCCATCTTTAAATTCATTATTAATTTTGGATCTTCAAAATAAGATTTTATATAAATCTTATCAACTATATCCATATTTTCAAAAGTTGAAAAATCTAGCTTTAGATTATTTTTCTCCCATGAAATTCCATTGATGGTAAAATGACTATCGCCTAACGATGGAATATTGGAATAAAGTTCAAAATCATTCCATTTATATTTCAAATATACATTTACTTTAAATCCATTTTTAAGATTTGAAGTATTACAAATTTGTCCCTTTTTAAAAGAAAAACTATTCACGTGAACATTCAAAGAAGAAATATAAAGTTTGTTGTTTGAAAGATTTAACTTCAATTTATCCTCCCCATTCTTTATTTCAATACCTTGAGTTTTACTATAAAAACTATTTGAGTATGTAATACTTTTTGCACATAATGGCACAGTGAAAAAGCCAATAATAAAAATTCCTATTAATTTATATAAGTTCATATATATTTTAATCATAAAATGGTCAATTTTGCTTGAAACATAAATTCTTTCATTATATAATACAAAAGGTCATAGGCCTTTTTTTTATTTTTCAATTTTTTAATTTAAAACAAATACATATTTTAAGGAGCACATAATAATATGGTGATTCTAACCCTCAATTGCGGAAGTTCTTCCGCTAAATACCAGGTCTATGATTGGACAAACAAAGATGTACTAGCTGTTGGCGTTGTTGAACGTATCGGTCTGGAATATTCAACTATCGAACACAAGGCTACTGGTAAAGAGGTATTCGAAGAACGATTTTCCTCTCCAACTCACAAAGAAGCTATAGAACTAATTATTAGCATGCTAGTTGATAAGAAACATGGCGTTATCGAAAATCTTTCGCAAATTGGTGCTGTAGGCCACAGAGTTCTACACGGTGGTGAAACATTTGTTAAATCTGCATTGGTAGATGACAAGATTGTTGAAGAATTAAAGGAACTAATTCCTTTAGGTCCATTGCATATGCCGGCAAATATTATGGGCATTGAAGCAGCCCGTAAGGTAATGCCTAACGTACCCCATGCAATTGTTATGGATACAGCTTGGCACCAAACAATGCCAGAAGAAGCATTCATGTATGCAGTTCCTTATTCATGGTACACAGATTTTAACGTACGTCGTTATGGTTTCCACGGAACAAGTCATCTTTATTGTGCAAAAAGAGCAGCAGTTCTTTTAGGTAAGGAAAATAAAGATACAAACGTTATTATCTGTCACATTGGAAACGGTGCATCTGTTTGTGCTGTAAAGAATGGTGTTGGCATTGATACTTCAATGGGTTTAACTCCCCTAGAAGGACTCATAATGGGAACAAGATCTGGTGACTTAGATCCAGCTATCCTTCCTTATGTTATGAATAAAACAGGTATGAATCCAAGTGAAATGGATACTCAGTTAAACAAAAACTCTGGTCTTCAAGGTATATGTGGAATGAGTGATCGTCGTGATGTACATTCAGAAGCTTTAAAAGGCAATAAAAAAGCTCAACTTGGAATCGATATGGAATGTCACAGAATTAAGAAATACATTGGCTCCTATGCTGCTTTATTGGGTAAAGTTGATGCTGTTATCTTTACAGCTGGTGTTGGCGAAATGAGTGAACACATTAGAGAGGGTGCTTTAGAAGGACTTGATAACTTAGGAATCAAGTATGATAAAAAGAAAAACGATAACTGTCGTTGCAGAAATGGTGAATTCGATATTAGTAGCGATGATTCTCGAACAAGAATTTATGTTATTCCAACTGACGAAGAATTGGTTATTACTGAAGATGCGTTTGCACTTATGGAAGGTGATTATGATATTCATACTAACTTCCATTACACATTCGAAGATCCATCTTACAAAAATAAAGCTAGAGAAAGAGGCTTGGTTGAAAATATAAAAAAACTACCTTACCTTAAAAAAATTCTAGTTACACCTCCAACTAAATAATAATTTATTAATAAAATATTTAGATAGAGAAATAATAAAATAATAATGAGGCAATTAATTTTGTCTCATTATTTTTTAATCATCAAACAAATCATTTAACTTTTCAAACTTCTCAATCACTCGCTCTACTTCCTCAACTTTATTTAGTTGTACATCACTGTGGCTGTTGAATTTTCTTGAAGCTTCCTCTAAATCAAGAATTTTTTCATAATCAACCTTTTTCCCATCAATTATATTATCAAAAAAATCAACTCCATCATCAAAGATTTTCTCCTGTAAGTTTACATGCTTTTCACCTTCTATCAATAAATTTCCAATCATTTTTTTTGAAAGTTTTTCTGCTTTATTAGTTCTAAAGTTCTTAATAAAGAATGCTGCCATCTTTTTACCGCGAGGTATTTTTGCATTGCCCAATAATGAAATTATTTCATCATTTACTAATATTACCTGACCTGGAAACCTAATCATCAATTCAGCTGCAAGCAAGCTTTCATTTATTATAATTCGATTTTCTTCATTTATTCTGTTTATCAAACGGGCTTTACCATAGCCATTTGAAAGGGAACCTGTATAGTACTTACGCCTATTAGTATCAACATCATAAAAACATGCATCATAACGGCTTCGGTATACATCAATACCTATTATATTTTTTTTATTTTTCATAAATTTATTATAAACCTGTTTTGTTAAATGGCAAAGTTGTTTTCAAATGCATTTTTTAATAGTATAATGGGAATATGATAAATAATACAAATTCTCCTTACATCGAAGCATCAATCCTAGAAGCAAAAGGAATTCCTTTTGCATGGGTTACACTTGTAGATACAAAAGGAACAGTAACAAGAACCAGTGGAAGAATGCTGGTAACAAAAGACGGAACTTCATGCGGAACTGTTGGTGGTGGAGCTATTGAACATAAAACAATTTTAAAGGCAGTTGAGTGCTTAAAAGAAGGTAAAGGTGGATTATATAAAATTGGATCAACAATAGATAATCCAAAAGCATCATACCTTGAGGTTGCAATAGATTGTGGCGAGATAAACAAACGACTGATTATTATTGGCGGTGGACATGTTGCACAGCAGACAGCTATACTCGGCTCAAAACTTGGTTTTGAAATAAGCATCATAGAAAAACGTGAAGAATTCACAAAACCTGAATTATTTAAAATGGCATCTTCCATTATCCTAAGTGATAATATTACAAAAACTCTTGCTGAATTGGAAATTACAAGCCGAGATGCAATACTTGCACTAAATCACAGTCTTGTTCATACAAAAGATTATGAAGCAGCACTAAAGTCTGATGCATATTATGTTGGTGTTATGGCAAGCCATAAGCACATGACAAACTTCATTGGAAATATAGAAATGACTGCACTTCAAAACAAAAAATTTCATTGCCCAATTGGAATGAATGTTGGAGGACAAACCCCGAACCATGTAGCATTGGGAATCATGAGTGAGGTTATGACTTATACCCACAACAATTATCCAACTGATAGAACAAAGATGTATAGACCTATAATTGTTCGAGGTGGAGGAGATCTTTCAACTGCTGTCATATTAAAACTCCATAACAGTGGCTACAAAGTAATATCACTTGAAATTGAAAACCCAACTGTTATACGAAGAACTGTATCTTTTGCTCAAGCCATGTATGATGGTGAGATTGAAGTTGAAGGTGTAAAGGCCGTTAAAGTTGATAAAAGCAATCTCAATGAAATTTTAGATGTACTAGATCATGGTAATGTTGCAATTGTAGCAGATAGCGAAGGTACTTTGATAAATAGAATTCATCCATTAATTGTTGTTGATGGAATACTTGCTAAAAAAAACCTTTGCACAAAGATAGACGATGCACCACTTGTTGTTGCCTTGGGTCCCGGTTTTACTTGTGGCATTGATTGTGATGTAGTTATTGAAACAAAGCGAGGACATTATCTTGGTCGTGTTATTTATGATGGTAGAGCTATCGAAAACACTGGAATTCCTGGAATAATTGATGGGAAGGGCAAAGAAAGAGTCATTCACTCCCCTGTAGCTGGTATATGGCACTCTGATCTTAAAATTGGTACAATTGTAAAAAAAGGCGAAATCATTGCAGCAGTTGATGATGTTACAATTCCTGCAACCATTGATGGCAAGCTTAGAGGCCTCTTACAAAATGATCTTAAAGTTCCAGTTGGATTTAAAGTAGCTGATATTGATCCTCGCGGAGAAGATACAGATCACCTAACTGTAACTGATAAAGGTCGCTGCATTGCAGGTGGTGTACTTGAAGCTATTCTTCGATTTGAGAGAAATATAAACTAATACTTATTATATGCATTAAAACCTTCTATACTTAGATTGAATCTTTATATAGAAGGTTTTTTATACCCAAATAGTAAATCAATAATTAATTAAAAAATTAAAATAATCATACCCAGATGGGTACAATTACTAAAAACAAACTAAACTAATCCATTATCTCAAGTAAATTATATATAGGCTGAAGGGGAAACTTTGAAAGTGGTACAAATATATTTAATGAATTCATTGAGCGAGTTAAAGATACATAGATTAGTCGTTTTAAAACTGTATCCTTTT
>CAYWGU010000052.1:0-19809 GCA_964457975.1 uncultured Spirochaetaceae bacterium
AATTGAATTTTAATTAAAAATAATTAGAATAATAAAAGGACTGCTTTTAGCAGTCCTTTTTTGTGCTCTTTTTAATATAATAAATAGTGAGGATTTAAATAGTTCTTTGATTGGAAATGATTGTTTAGGAATTAATTTGTTGATTATATATGGTTAACAAGTTTAATTAGGGTTTTGAACTATAAACTTTAGAATCTATGAGTATAGGCTACTTGGATTCAAATATCTTAAAAATAATGAGTGGGGTAGTTTAAGAAGAATGCTTTATAAATAAATTCATAATAACAATCATAAAACAATTAATTATAAGAGGTATCGAGTTTGATTGACGAGACTTCTTGTAATATGCAAATGATTGATCCGTTTATAATTTAATATTGCTTATGATGTTTTTGTTTAAGAATTCTAAGGATGACTTTAAAATAATGCAATAATTGTTCTTGTGGTCTTATTATATTCAATAAAAAGGGTTTTACTTTTTATGAATGCAGAAATTAAAAACTCTGTTATGACGAAAATATATCACCATAAGTCGTTTGAAGAATCAATGCTTTTTTCTTTCCTGCCTTAAAAAGACTTGGCTTTTAACTTAATCCTAATATACTTGCTCACAATATATATTAATTTTTTTTAAGAATAGATTTAGGTCTATTTAATTTTATTAAAAAGCTTATCATAGTGAAATGGTATAGTAAATATTTATATTTGAAATTCAAACAGGTATAAAAAAATAGCCCACATCAAAAATTTGATGAAAGCTATTTTAATTATTTAAAAAATTTAATTTGTCTATTAGATTCTATTCATAGTTCAAAGCTTCAATTGGATCTAGCTTTGAAGCTTTCATTGCAGGATACCAACCAAAGAACAATCCTATTATCATACTAAATCCCATCGATATTATAACTGAGAAGGTGCTAATAACAAAAGAAGTACCCATTGAAAGAGAAAAGGCATATGACCCAAACAACCCTATCCCAACGCCGATAATTCCTCCAATAAGAGTAATTACCAAAGATTCACTTATAAACTGTTCTCTAATAACTGATGGTGCAGCTCCAAGTGCTTTTCTTATCCCAATTTCTTTGGTCCTTTCAGATACTGATACAAGCATTATATTCATGATACCTATACCACCAACTAATAAACTAATACCTGCTATAGCAGCTAAGAATGAACTCAAGGTTGAGGTAACTGATGTTGCCATTTCAGCCATTGTTGTTGGAGACATAATTCTAAAGTAGTCATCACCAATCAAATCATCATAGTATTCTTCAACCTTGTCAGAAACATCTAATGTATAGTTTTCATCGGATACTTTGATTATATATGAATCTACATTGTTAGAGTTGTATAATTTGGATTGAAATGTTGAATAAGGGATGAACACGCTGTCGTTGAAGTTTAAAGCAAAGATAGCATCTTTGTCTTCAAGAACGCCTACAACGGTGTATTTCTTGCCTTGTCCGTTTCTATTTATCATAATGGTATTACCCACTGCATTACCTGTTGGAAATAATTCCTCTGCCACACTGGAACCCAGTGCTACAACTTGTGAGGATGTAATGCTATCAGATAATGAGAAATAATTTCCACTAGCAAAGTTCATTGCTAGGTTATCATCATAGGTACTTGGAGTACCAAATACTTGAGTGCTCTCATTATTCTGGCCTACCCTTACAGTTGTGTTTGTTTTATTCAACGGCATTACAATTTGAATACGATCATCCAATGATTTTATTGTATTTGCATATTCTTCTGTAAATATATCTGCTTGTTCTCCATTATTGGATGGAGAAAATGTAATTAAATCTGGTCCTGCACTTGAGATTGAATCAGTTATGTTTGTTTCAATTGATTGTCCTAATGTAAGGATTGTTACAACTGAAGCAACACCAATAACTATACCAAGCAAGGATAGTAGTGTTCTAAGCTTGCTACCTAGCATTGCTTTAAAGGCTAATTTTGTATTCTCTATTATCATTTAGTATCCTCCAAGTGGCCATCTTTGAGGTGGACTTGTCTTAAACATTGATATCCTAATCCTCTATCGTGGGTAACAAATATAATTGTTCTACCTTCACTATGGAGTTTCCAGAATAATTCCATTATCTGCTCACCAGTTGTTGAATCAAGTGCACCAGTTGGTTCATCTGCTAGAATGATTGAAGGGTTTGTAACAATTGCTCTTGCAATGGCTACTCTTTGCTTCTGTCCACCAGACATTTCATTTGGGCGGTGATACATTCTATCTTCTAGTCCAACTTTTTTTAGTGCTTCCTTTGCTCTTGTTTCTCTTTCTTTCTTCTTAAGACCAGCATATAAGAGAGGCGTTGTTACATTCTCCAATGCGGTTAATTTAGAGAGAAGATTAAATTGTTGGAAGATAAATCCAACTTTATTGTTTCTTAAGCTAGCTAATTCTGCTTCATTCATATTAAAAGTAGGTTGTCCATCAATGTATATATTTCCATCAGAAGGTGAATCCAGACAGCCAATTAGGTTCATTAGAGTGGATTTACCACTGCCTGATGGTCCCATAATTGAGGTGAATTCGCCTTTTTGAATTTCAAGAGAAACATCACTTAAGGCTTTAACTGTTATATCACCAATGGTGTAAAACCTACTTGCATTATCAATTTTTATAATTGTGTTCATTTGTTTCCTCGTTTTATTAATTTCGACCTGGGCCAGTGCCATTTCCTGGTCCGCTCATCAAGCTTCCACTCAGAAGAGAAGATGATGCTTCTTCAGTTGCTGCTACTTCTGATGAAAACACCAACAAAATATCATTTTCATCTACATCACCTGTCATTATTTCAACATATCCTTCTGTCAGATAATCTGTTGTAACGATTGTTTTTTCGCCCATACCGTCTGTGCTTGCTTTCATTACATAAGAGTATCCATCACCATCTGTTTTAACAGCATCTTCAGATACAATTAATATTTCTTCTTCTGTTTGGCCACTTATTGTTCCTTCAAATGAATATCCTGGATAAACTTTTTCAGGTGGATTATCGATTGTAAATTCAACAATTTTAACACCAATACCTTCATTTGAAAGATAACCGGCATAAGGCATGTATGAGATATAAGCTTCACTGGTAACACCAGGTGAACTATCATATGTGATGCTTGCGATACTAGATTCTGTAATATATCTTAAATCTATTTCATCAATTTCGACTTCAGCTACAAGCTTTGATGGGTCAATGATTGTGATGCAGCTATCTTGTGTTTCTGCATAATCATCAACATCAATGTTTACCTTTGTTACAATACCATCAATTGAAGCATATAATTTTGTATCTGCTAAATCTGATTCGTAACTTGTTAACTTCATTTCAAGTAATAAAACATCACTTGAGGTGCCCTTGAGCTTTGATTCCTTGATCTCTGCTTCAAGTGTTGCAATTTGATATTGAATATCTGAATCATCCAAGGTTGCAAGTAAATCGCCAGCTTTTACCCAATCGCCTTGTTTAACATAAACAGCAGTTACTGTGGCTGATGATTTAGCATTAATTGCTTGGGTATCAAGAGGTTCTAGTTCTCCACTTATATCTACTGTTGTCGCATAAATAAGCTTTTGAACAGTTAATTCTTCTGGTGCTATAATATTTGATGCTGCAATAGTATCTTCATCCTGCCATGGGAAATATCCTGATGTTTGTTTGGTTGAAAAAATATATCCAGCAGCTATAATCGCCATAACTATTATTGATCTTGTTACGATCTTCTTGTTTCTTGTAGATTTTTTCTTTTTTTTAATATTCTGTTGAACTTTTTCTTCTGTTGTTAAAGAAGTAGATTCATTGTTTTTTTTAATTTTTTTTAATTTCTTATCATTCATGATGTATCTCCTATAGGAATTCTTTATTTATGTTGTTTTGTAAGATTAAACGGTCTAGTTTTAAAATTTGCTCTTCAAATACATCGATTTGTATTTCTTTTTTTGCCGTTTCTAAATCTGTATTTGTTAGAAGACCGTTATCGAATAGAATTTGTTTATTATCAAGATTAATTAGATTTATACTCTTATCAAAGAGAAATTGTTGTAATTCCCAATTTGATATTTGAATGTCATTTTGTAATGAGAAAACATTGAATGTATGATCTGATAATTCTTCTTGGTAATCTAAGCTACTTGATTGAACTTTGTTGCTCATTGATTGGATTTTTAATTCATCTTCTGAAGTTGCACTATCACTTGTGTAGGTTATGTTTACAGTTACATATGGAGTGAAATTTCCAGTGCTCAATCCCCAAGTACCTTTTGCACCACCAGAGAAACTTAGGTTATTTACAGAATATGTTGCATCACCATTTATGCTTAGTGTAGTTGGATCTGAAGCATCAGTATCTTTATTTGCAGCAGTACCTCCATTCCAAGCAATTTCATTTGTATCTTGCTTTAGTATTTTAAGATTTTCTTCATAGATTTTTGTTTGATAGTCTGCGATTTGAATAGGAGAATTTAACAAAGTTGCATCTATTGATAATTCAATATCATCCAAAGTATTAAGAGGTGTATAAGCTATTCCTGTATAACTTTTAAACTGTTGCTTTGTTAAGTCAACATTTTTTTCATATTGTTCAACAAGATTCTTTTGCGCTAGTATTTTTGATTTTTGCAATTGTTCATCTACATCACCTTCTGAATATGTTCCTATTGTAATTGCATTAGCATAATCAGTTTGATAATTAGTTAATGAGTTGGTAGCTTCCAATAGATTCTTTTCATAGGTCAGAATATTTTTAATGTAGGAGTAAATTTGACCTTGAACAGTTAATAATGAATTGTTGTAAAGATATGTTGCATTATATAAGTTCATTTCAGATGTCAAATCATCGCTGAGATCTTCATTGTTTAGATCTATGGTAGATGAAATTGTAGCACTTAATTTCTCACCTGTAATCTTTCCATCTTCAATGTTGAAATATGTCATTGCACCAATTGATGTTTCATTATCATCATTAAGATTAATGGTTAGATTGGGGCTAAAAGAGTAATCTGATTGATATGATGTCTCACTTCCGTCCTTTCCCCACGTTAAATCACCGGTCGAAATACTAAAGCTTGTATCATTTTCAACCAATAGTAGCTGTGCTGTTAGTTGATTTGATAATAAAGTATTTTTGGCACTTGCTACGGTTGTAGAGTTGTTAAGTGCTTCATTAACTACGTCATCAATAGAGGTTGCAAATATTGGAGTTGATATTAATAGTATTAATAGTCCAATTATTGTATGTCTTTTCATTTTATGGCTTCCTTTAATTAAGTTTAATCATCAATAATATTAACTTTTAGAATTGATAATTTTTTATTCTTTTATTTGTTATATACTTGTTGTGTGAATTCTATGTGAAATTATTAGACAATCTTTGAAATCGGTTTTTGCTGAAAGATATTTTTTCATATGTGAAAAATAACAAGTTGTGGGAAATTGTCTTTTGTTTGCTATAGTACATCTTGTGTGAAGTCGATGTGAAATGATAAGAAAATCTTTATAAAGGTTTCTAAATTGAGTTTTTGTGGAACCTTGCTGCAGTTGACTTGACAATTCAAGGTTATAAAGCAAATTGGTATATTAAATTAATAATATTTTTTATTAGCTTTATTTTATTTTATTATACGTTGCATTGACCTTGAGTACTGATATTCGACTATTTGGTAATTGTTATTAACCGTTAGGAAAGATTTGAGTTTCTTTAATTAGCTCTTTCAAAATACTGCTTATTAATTCTTATGGTGTTTTTTTAGTATTATTAAAATTATTCATTGCAATTAAATCTATATCTTACAATAATGATAATTAATAATTATTTACAAATTATGGTTGTATTGTGAGATACATTTTATCCTGTAGTAAAACAAAATATCAAAGGTTACTTGTTCTATATTTAAGATAATTGGTGCTATAATATGCAGTTGTATCTAATATGTAAAAATTTACCTTATAAGTCTTATTGGACTGGTGTTAAACCCGGGTGGTTAAATCGTCCTAGAATTAAAGTTTAAGTAGAATTACGTGGTGTGGTGTAAAAACCATTGGTATTTTTTGAATATTAATATTCAATGCTTGTATCATATAAACCCCTTAATGATATATTGTGATAATTATTATAAGCTTAAAGAATATTGGTTTTATTGAAAAATATTGTAATGTATCTATTTGATAAAAACACTTGGAAAAATATATAATATATTGGTTGGAGGTTTTATGAGAATTACTATTTCAGATGATAAAAAAGATCTTGGAAGAGTCGCTGCTAGACATGGTATAGAAAAGATAAAAGAAGCTATTGAAAAAAGAGGCGAGGCTTTTATTGTATTGGAATCTGGTACCAGTCAGATAGAAACTTTAAAAAATTTAGTATTATCAGATGTGGAGTGGGATAAGGTTAATGTGTTCCAGTTTGATGAATTTCTAAATTTTGATTCTAAATCTCCAAAAAGTAATAGTTATTTTGTTAAATCCAGCTTTGTAGACTTATTAGGTGATCAGAAGCTTAAGAGTTGCTATTATCTAGATACAGAAGAAAAAAGTATAGAATTTATAAATGATATAGCTGATAAAATTAGATTTGATGTAGCCTTTTCATGCATTGGTGAAAATGGTCACCTTGGATACAACGATCCTCCAGCAAACTTTAATATAAAAGATTCATATATTGCTGTTGATCTTGGTCTAAGATCAAGAAAACAATTGGTAACTGAAGGTTGGTTCAAGAAACTTGATGAGGTTCCAACTAGAGCAGTAACTCTATCTGTTTCAAAACTTTTGGAATCAAGAGTAATAATTGTTTCATGTCCAGATCAACGAAAGGCCAGAAGTGTTGCAACCGCTCTTTATGAAACCTACAATCCTCTATATCCCTGTACTGCTTTAAGGCGAAAGAAGCAGGTTAATTTATTTTTAGATCAAACATCTTCGATGTTAATCCTTGGAGATCAGCGTCCTTCTGATTTCTAATAAAGACTCAATTAAAGGAGATTTTTATGTCTCAGAAAGTTAAAGATTATCTACTAATTATACTTGGAACTGCTATTACTGGATTTTCTGTTGCTTGCTTTATTACGCCTGCAAAAATTGCTGCAGGTGGTTTGACTGGTGTTGCCACAATATTTTATTATTTGTTTGGAATTGATACTGGTTTAACCATTTTAATTTGTTCAGTTCCTCTTTTTTTTATTGGAATGACTGTTTTCGGCAAGACCTATGGGTTTAAAAGTTTGACAGGGATTATTTTCTTATCCTTATTTATTACTTTGTTTGGACAACTTACAGGATATGAAGGATTTCTTGATTATACTGATAAGGTTGATGTTTTATGCTCTGGTATTTTTGGTGGTTTCATTTCTGGTGCTGGAATTGGACTTGTTATGAGAACTGGTTCGAATACGGGTGGAACAGATATTCTAGCTCAAATATTAAACAAATATACTCCCTTACCACTTGGTACAGCTTTGTTCCTTTGTGATGGGATTGTAGTTATTTTTGGTGGAATATTCTTTGGTTTTGAAAGAGCCTTATTTGCTATATTTACATTGTATGTATCAGGTAAGACTGTTAATTATGTAGTTGTGAGTCTTGGAACAAAGTATGCTAAAACAGCTTATATTGTAAGTGATCATGTTGAAGTTATTGGTGATAGAATTATTAAGGAACTTAATAGAGGTGGAACTATTTTGCATGGTACTGGTTTGTATACCAAAAAGGAAAGAAAAACCTTAATGCTTGTATTACCCAATATGTTGATCAATAAAGCAATTCATATTGTAACAGAGGAAGACGAAAGGGCTTTTGTATTTGTTTGTGAAACTTATCAGGTAATGGGGCTTGGATTTAAACCTTTACCACGAGTTGTACCACCTGCGCCGGTTAGAAAAAAAGCAGCGCAAAAATTACAGTAAAAAAACCAGAGAAGGCAATTGAAATACCACTCATGGCACCAATATCTTCTCCCATTTCTATGGCTTTAATTGTTCCCAGTGCATGAGAGCATGAACCTATTGCAACACCCTTAGCCACAGGGTGTTTTATTTTAAACATTGAAACAAAGCATGGTGCAAAGATGCTTCCTATTATTCCTGATATTATAACCGCTATAACAGTTATTGAAGTGATACCTCCAAGAGATGCAGATATCGCCATTGCAATAGGAGTTGTAACTGATTTTGGAATTAGTGAAGCAAGTGTAACTGAATCAATTTTAAGTAATTTCCCAAGGAAAATAATGGAGCCAACTGATGCAAGAGCACCCATAGCTGTTCCCATTATGATTGCAATAAAATGGTCTTTAAGAAGTTTTCTTTCTCTGTAAACAGATAAGGCTAGAACTGCAGTTGCAGGACATAAGAAGAGTGTTATTATATCACCACCTGCAAGATATGATTCTTGAGGGATATCAAAGATAGATAGTACTAAAATTACTATAATAATTGCAATTAAAATTGGATTTAAATAGAATTTTTCAAATCTTCTGTTAATTTCCATTCCAATAGAATAAGAAATCAATGTTAAAAATATTCCAAATAAAGGGGATTGTGTTAGCATTATTTTTTATCCTTTTTTGATGTTCTATATTTTTTTTGAAGGTAGATTACAAGGGTTACTGTTTTGCTTGATACAAAGAAAGTAAATATGGTTGAAAAAACTATAATTAAAGTAAATTTAAAAAATATTGATGATATTGCTTTATAATTTGTCATGATTCCAATGGCTGATGGAATGAAGAAGAGTCCCATGTTTGTTAAAAGGAAATCACCTACAATGTTTATGGATTTCTCTCTTATGATATTCTTTTCAAGAAGAAAAAACAAAAGTATTAATGCTATTATATTCCCTGGAAATACAAAGGGTAGCAGTGTTGATATATAATTACCAATCAAGCAGATAAAAAATATTATTGTAAATTGCTTTATTACATTCATAGGTTTTTATTATAGATATTGGAAGAGTAATTTCAAGACAAAACGCATATTTTTTAAATAAAATGGGAAAAAGTAAAATATTTATTACATATATGCTAAATACCTACTATATAATAATAGACCCTCAAAATATGAGGATCTATTAATTGAAGAATCTATAAAACTTATTTTTTACTTTTATCTAAGCTTTTTCTTTGATGCTTTCTAAGAATTCTTTATATTCACCTTTGCTATTTTCATCTTTTTCATAATCAACAATAGGGAAATGATCTTGTATGAAATCAATATCTTTATCGCCACGGCCAGATAGGTTGATAAGAATAGATTTTCCTTTTCCAAGTTCTTCTGCTCTTTTAACGCCTTCTGCTACTGCATGAGCTGATTCAAGGGCAGGGATTATTCCTTCCATTCTAGATAGTACGTAGAATGCTTCAACTGCTTCTCTATCTGTTGCAGTGGTGTAGCTAACACGACCAATATCATTTAGATAGCAGTGTTGAGGACCAACACCTGGATAATCAAGACCGGATGCAATGGAGTAAACAGGAAGAGGTTCTCCTTTTTCATCTTGAAGTAAATAGCATTTGAATCCGTGAATAAGTCCTTTTGTACCTTTTGTCATTGTTGCTGCATGTAGATCTGTATCAAGTCCCTTACCAGCTGGTTCAACACCACGAAGTTCTACTTCTTTATCGTCAATAAATCCACTAAAAATACCAGCTGCATTTGAACCACCACCAACACATGCTATAACCTCAGTTGGAAGAGTACCGGTCATTTCTAGTATTTGTTCTCGTGCCTCACGACCAACAACACTTTGAAAATCTCTAACCAGCATTGGAAATGGATGAGGACCAACAACTGATCCTATGCAATAAAGTTGATTGATTGGATCTTTTATGTAAGCCTCAAAACATGCATCAACTGCATCTTTCAAAGATTGAGTACCTTGATTTACTGGTACAACCTTAGCACCAAGAATTTTCATTCTTATTACGTTTGGAGCCTGCTTAGCAATATCAACTGCACCCATATAGATATCACATTCAAGACCTAGAAGAGCAGCTGCAGTAGCCAAGGCAACACCGTGCTGTCCAGCACCTGTTTCAGCGATGATCTTCTTATATCCCATTCTCTTTGCAAGAAGAGCTTCTCCTACACAGTGATTTATTTTATGAGCACCTGTATGATTTAAATCTTCTCTCTTAAGAAAGATGTCTGCACCACCAACGGCCTTTGATAGTCTTTTAGCGTAATACACAGGAGATGGACGACCTACATAATGCTTTAGTAAATCTTCATATTCTTCCATGAAGGTTGGATCTGAAGTAGCTAGCTTATATTGTCTATCAACATTATTCATTATATCACCTAGTTCTTTAGGAATGAAAGCTCCACCGTATTCTCCAAAGAAGCCGTCGTTGTTAGGTAAGGTTGTTGATTTAAGATCTTTTGTTACTAAATTTTGCATGTTATTATATCCTTTTTATATATTTGTGTTTCTGTTAATAGATACATGTTACTATAAACAGTAACACTTGTCAATAATTTTATATTATTTTTTGTAAAAAAATATTCACCTACTATTTATAGATGAATATCATATGTTTTGAGTATTTGTATTTTACAGTTCCCAGAGCTCACTGCGAGTTGTTGAGATTGCACATGCCCCAGCATTCAATGCCTCAAGGATATCTGCTTTATCGCTTATTAGACCACCTGCTACTACAGGTACTCTTGTTATGGTGCTTATCTGAGATATTATCTTTGTAACAAGACCAGGCATGATTTCAAGGAAGTCAGGTTTTAATATATTAATATGGCTATTAATGGTAGCCAATGCCATTGAATCTACAGCAAAGGTTCTCTCTCCAGCTATCATATTTAATTCCTTGGCTCTTCGTACAAGGTTTTGCTTTGTGCTGATTATACCATCAGCTCTTGTTTGTTCCTTGATGAAATCAACACTGACCTCTCTATTACCAAGTCCCTGAATCAAATCAACATGAACAATTGCTATTTTATTATTCTCTTTAATTTCATCTACTATTTTTGCAATGTTGCAAATGGTTCCATAGAGAATAAAAACAACATCACAGTCACTCTTAACTGCCTTATGCAATAAATCATCATCCTTTATGGCTGCTATAATAGGGGAATCTAAAAAAATATCTCTTATATCAGGATTGGTCATTTGTAACTCCAGTTGTAATATGTTTTAAATATAATGCGTTTTTTAGTTTTTTTCTACTGCATTAAGAGTTGAACTTGAGGATATCTAAAAGGATAAGAGCAACAGAAATAGTTGATTTGATACTTTTATAAAATCTTAATTCAAAAAAGGATATTTGAAATTTATGGTTTCAATTATCCTTAAATCCGTCTTGGAGATTGAACTATTGTTTATGCTGTTTTAATACCTTTTGCTGCTATATTTTTTATATTTCTTGTTGCAACAATATTTACATTTGTTCCAGCTACATTCTCAATCATTACATCACCAATTTTAATTGGTGCTATTGCTTTTGTTTCATGAATTTCCTTCATGATTTCAAAGATTTTTCCTTTAGGAATGTCTGATTCAGTTTTAACTGAAACCATTGCTAAATCGCCACCGTCAACCTTGATGCTGCTTGTAACAATACGGGTTGGATTTGTTAGTTCTTTTTGAGCATATCTTTCCCCAATCTTACAGTTATTGCCAGTTACACTCTTAACCATGTTGTTTTTATCATCAAAATCTACTGTTAATTGACAACCCATTGGGCATCCAATGCATGTTAATTCTTTGGTACTCATATTATTCCTCTTCAGTTTTAATCGTAATTGATGTTATTGTAGGATATTTTGCAAGTTCTTCTTTTTTAAGAATCACCTTTTCCATTTCTCCTGGTGCCAATACTTTTTTCTTTGTTTTCTTTATCAAGGTATTGTCGAAATAAACACAGATGTATCTGCCTGTATAAACATTGGCAACTCTAAATCTAACGGTTAATAAATCACTCATTGATTTAGGATCAACTCTTTGTGGAACAGTGTAGCGAACACCATTTTCAGCATTGATCTTTATTGTGTTTCTTTTAATCTCACCTCGTTTAACGTATTCACTTGCTTCTTTACCTGCTAGTGCTGCTTCCTCACTCACATAGTCAACAAGATCATGTACGTGGAGTACGTTACCACAGGCAAAGATGCCCTCTGTGCTTGTTTGAAGTTCATCGTCTACTACAGGTCCATTTGTAATGGGTGAGATTTCCACATCAGCTTTTCTTGATAATTCATTTTCAGGAAGAAGTCCAACAGATAGCAATAATGTATCACATTCATAATGGACTTCTGTTCCAGCAATAGGTCTTCTATCAGGACCAACCTTAGCAAGAACAATTCCGGTAACTCGATCCTTTCCCTCAATATCAATAACAGTGTGGGATAGTTTTAGAGGGATATTAAAATCATCAAGACATTGAACAATATTTCTCTTTAGTCCACCTGAGAAAGGCATCAGTTCCGCTACAACTTCAACTTTTGCACCTTCCAGTGTTAGACGACGTGCCATAATTAAACCAATATCACCTGATCCTAATATAACAACCTTCTTACCAACCTTATGACCTTCAATGTTCATCAATCTTTGCGCAGTACCTGCAGGGAAAATTCCACTTGGTCTATATCCTGGTATATTCAATGCACCACGGGGGCGCTCTCTACAGCCCATTGCAAGAATGATGGCCTTTGCTTCAATTGTTACCATGCCTTCTGTTTTATTGATGTAAGTAATGCTGTGGAATTTTACATCAATTACCATTGTATTTAATAGGTATGGAATTTTTAATTCTTGAACTTGTTGAATGTAACGTGCAGCATATTCAGGGCCAGTTAGTTCTTCTTTAAAGGTATGAAGACCAAATCCATTATGGATGCACTGGTTTAATATACCACCAAGAGAATCTGATCTTTCAATGATTAAGATATTGTCAGTTTTGTTTTCCTTGCTGCTAACAGCAGCGGCAAGCCCAGCTGGCCCACCGCCAATAATTACGATATCGTATTTCATTATTCATCATCTCCCATAAGCACTTCTGAACCTTTGTTGTTTTTGCAAACTTCACTCATCTCCATACCGGTTTGCTTGCATAATATTTCTAACGTTCTTGCCGTGCAGAAGCCTGCTTGGCATCTACCCATGCCCGCTCTAACTCTTCTCTTGATTCCATCCAATGATTTTGCTCCAAGTGGACGATTGATTGCATCAATTATCTCACCTTCACTTACCTGCTCACATCTGCAAACGATTGTTCCATAGGTTGGATCTTTTTTAATAAGTGTAGTGTATTCTGCCTGGTTCATTCCTTTTGTTCTTATTGTTGCTTTTCTTGTTGCGATAAAGTCATCTTTTTTGTTTGCACCAGCTTTTTTAACAATCAAATCAGCAATGTATTCACCGGTGGCAGGACTGCATGAAAGTCCAGGTGATTTAATACCTGCGGCATCAAAGAAATTTTCTGCATCGCTTGCTTCACCTAAAATAAAGTCTCCACCATCCTCTGCTGCACGAATACCAGAGAAGCTTGTTATTACTTTTCTAAAAGGAATGTTTTTAACAGATCTTGCTGCTTGATTGGTAACAGTATCTAAATCATTTAAGTTGGTTGATGTGTCCTCTTTGTCTTCTTGTGAAATAGATGTTGGGCCAATCAAAAGGTTTCCATGAGCTGTTGGTGTTACAAGAATACCTTTACCAAGTTTTGTCGGTAATTGGAAGATTGTATGAGTTACAAAATTTTCAACTTCATTATCAAATAATATGTAGTTACCACGTTTTGGAGTTATGTGAAGCTTCTTTTTGCTTACCATGTTATGAATTACATCAGAATATACACCTGCTGCATTTACAATATATTTTGTTCGATATGTTTTTTTATCATTGCATTTGATTTCATATAGGTTGTTTCGTTTATTAATTGAAGTAACAGGACTGTTAAAAATAAATTCAACACCATTTATATAAGCATTTTCTGCCAATGCATATGTAAGATTGAAGGGGTCTACAATACCTCCAGTTTTACAAAGTAGGGCACCCTGAACTTCATCTGTTAGGTTTGGTTCTATAGCTCGTGCTTCATCGCCAGAGAGAATTTCCATCTGCTCAACTCCATTGGCCACACCTCTATCATAAAGTTCCTTAAGTTGTGGTGCATCATTTTTGTCAAAGCTAATAATCATTGAGCCATTTTTTATATAGTCAAAGTCCAATTCCTTTGAAAGTTGTTCGATCATGGCACCGCCTTTAACATTGAGCTTTGCCATCAACGTACCAGGTTCAGGATCATAGCCTGAGTGAACAATACCGCTATTTGCTTTTGATGTTTCACTGCAAACATCTTCATTTTTCTCTAAAAGGACAACTGAAAGATTGTACTTGGATAAGCTTCTTGCAATAGCACATCCAGTAACACCTCCTCCAATAATTATTACATCATACGCCATATGTGAATCTCCAAAAGGGCATAAAAAAAAGAGTAAAGTATCCCCATTTTGTTAAAAATAGGATACCTTGCTCTTTTTCTCTAAGGTTTATTTCTATACCTTTACACTATCATTGATTTTACATGTTGTCTAGAAAAAATTAGCTGCATTTTTTTATAATTGAAATTTGTTTATATAAATGTATATTTTGTCATGAATTATATATTTAGAATTTTGTTATTCTTTTATGATTTTGTTATATGTAGTCCGACATAATATGGCTTTTCCCCAATATTTTGGTGTTTCATTTGCTTGCAATAAAAACAAATTAATAGCATTTGAATATTAGATTTAAGTAAGTATAATATTCCTTTTTATTTTTTTGAGAGCACTTTTTAATATAATTTTCTAATAGGCACTTTCTTTTTGTTTCAGTTATAACTATTATAGTTTTTATGAATAGCAAATTTTCAACATTATTGCCTTTTTATGATAAAATGAGAACTTCAGATCAATTAACTTTTGAAGCTCTATCTTCTAGAACCATTAAGAAAAATTCAATGGTACCTCATTGTGTAGGTGTTATTTGTGTTCTTAAGGGTAGATTGAAGGTTTATATTACAAATGAAAATGGTAAGGAGATGACATTGTATCGGTTGTTCGATAGTGATGTATGTGTTTTATCAGGTTCATGTGGTGTTAAGAACATTTCTTTTGAGGTTCAGGTAAGAGCTGAAGATGATACTGAATTGATTACAATTCCAGGTACAACATATAATAATTTAGAAGCAAAATATCCTGAGATTGCACAATTCTCAAGTAGCATGATGGCAGCACGTCTATCTGATGTTATGTGGACATTGGAGCAGGTTGCATTTAGTAGCATGGATAAAAGAGTGGCCTCTGAATTAATTGAGCAAAGAGCAATGGTTCAAAGTGATGAGATTGTAATTACCCATGATGAAATTGCACGGAATCTTGGAACAGCTAGAGAGGTTGTATCAAGGATGCTTAAGTATTTCCAAAATGAAGATTGGATAACACAAAGTAGAGGAAAGGTTTTCATTAAAAACTCTTCTGCCTTGTTGGAGCTTTCGGATTAAATAAATAATATTTTTAAATAAAAAAGGGAATGATCAAAAGATCATTCCTTGTTTTTTATCAACCATATAAAACTAAGTCTTATATGCCTAACATTCTGTTCAAACCAGCATCTTGTGTAACACCAGTTACTTGGGTTTTTACTTTTCCGTTTTGCATTACAACTAGAGTAGGTATACTCATTACACCGAACTGTTGTGCCAATTCTGGTTGTTCATCAACATTAACTTTACAAATTAAAGCTTTATCACCAACTGTTGCTTCGTATTTCTCTAAAATTTGACCTTGCATTCTACATGGTGCACACCAAGATGCCCAAAAATCTAATAATACTGGTACTTTTGCTTCTAAAACTTCTGCCTGAAAAGTGTCTTTTGTTGTATGTGTCATTTTTAAATCTCCTATGATTTATTTTTTAATTTTCTTTAATTAAATACTCTACGTTCTTGTTGTTCTTAATGTAATGCATATAAAAATAAATGTAAGTGACAAAGTCACTATAAACGATATCTTATATTAACTATAGAATAGAAATTATGAGAAAGCAAGGAAGATATATAAGAATTATTGCTAGAAGGGATTATTTTGTTTAGTTAACAAATCTATTTGAATGATAAGCTGTTCCTTTATTTATATACACTTAAAAGCCATATTTTAAGCTTAATTATTTGCATTGTAATTAATTATAATTGTTTGATTATAACTCAGTCACTCTTAATGATTTTTCCATTTTTGGTTTTGTTAAATGGAATGAGCATTAATTCAGTTTTACAATTTTTTATTCTTTAAGTAAAAATTGTTATTATTTTTTATTTGATTTTTCTAAAATATACTCTATCATTAACCTATGAAATATAAACATTTTTTATTTGATGCAGACAATACAGTATTTGATTATAGACAGGGTGAGAAAAATGCCTTTGATCAAATTGCAAAGCACTATAATTTAACATTTGACGATGAAGTACTTGATACGTATCATAGAATAAACAAGTGGTGCTGGGAGGCTTATGAAAGAGGCGAGCTCGCTCAGGAAGAACTTGTTGTTTTAAGATTTAAGAATTTATTTGATGAATTATCAATTGATGAAGATCCTGTAGAGATGGAAAGTTTATTTACAACTTTCTTATCAAAGCAAATCTGTTTGATGCCTCATGCTAAAGAGTTACTTGATGAGTTGCAGTATAATGGTTGCAATATTGAGATGATTACAAATGGTGTAAGTGCAACTCAATATGGAAGATTGGAGGCAACAAATCTTAAAGCATATTTTTCAAATATATTCATAAGTTCAGAGATGGGTTGTCAAAAACCAGATTATAAGTATTTTGATATTGTCTTAAATAAAATAAAAGCTGATCGATCAGAGTGTGTCATTATAGGGGATAGACTTGAAAGTGATATTAGAGGCGGTTTGAACGCCCATATAGACACAATCTGGTTGAATACAGGTAAATCATCTAATATGGAAAACGATGGCTCTGTGCACCCTACATATGAAATTGAGTGTTTGTCTGAAATAATGGATTTGGTAAGATAAAAAGGTCAAAAAGAAGAAAATCCCAAATGTACTTATTATAGAATAGGTACAAAAGGGATTACAAAGTTAAATCTTTTAAAAGATTATTTATTCATCATCTGCTTTGTAGCAAAGGTTGGATTGCTTGTTAAGTTGATTCCAAGTTTTCTTAAACCTGCTTCATCACCATTAGCTGGGATGTGAGTCAAATGAGCATCTGCTCCTCTGAGGTTTTTAAGTTGCTTGATACCGGCTTCTGCCGCTGGATTTGATGCAGCTGAAACTGATAATGCAATAAGTACTTCATCAACATCAAGGCTAACGCCCTTACTTGATAAAATGTTACGTTTCATTGAACTAATTGAATGAAGAATATCATTAGGAATCAAATCAATTGAATCAGGAATACCAGCCAAGGCTTTGATTGCATTTAGAATCAATGCTGCACTTTCGTGTAGAATCTGAGAATTAATTCCTGTTATCATTGTACCATTTTCAAGTTGCATTGCAGCAGCAGCTACTACGTTTTCTGAACCTTTTCCGCTTTTAATTCCTTGCTGTCTTTTTTCTTCAGCAGCCGAAACAACAGGGCGGTCAGTTATTTTGATATTATGATTTTGCATCAATAATTCAAGATTTTCAATGGTTTTTTGTGTTCCAAATCCTAAAGCATATTCAACAGAGGCTCTAAAGTATCTTCTGATGATTTCCATATGAGAAGCATCTTCACAAATTTTGTTATCTATAATACCTGAAGAGATTCTGTTAACACCCATATCTGTTGGAGATTTATAGATAGATTTCTTACCGGAAATTTTCTCAATAATTCTTGTTAGTAGAGGAAATGCATCAAGGTCTCTGTTGTAGTTTACAACTTTCGTACCATATGCTTCTAAATGGTAGTGATCAATACGGTTAATATCACCTAGATCAGCTGTTGCTGCTTCATAGGCAACGTTAATTAGGTTGTTTAGAGGAATGTCCCATACAGGGAATGTTTCAAACTTTGCATAACCAGATTCAATATTATTTTTGTTATCATAATATAATTGTGATAAACAAGTAGCAAGTTTACCTGAACCTGGACCTGGAGCGGTAACTATTACGATAGGTCTTTCTGTTTCTATATATTCATTCTCTCCATAACCCTTCTCACTAACGATTAAGTCAACATCTGTAGGGTAACCATGTGTTTTTGAATGGGTATAAACTGAAATCCCTTTTCTTTCTAGTAAATGTTTGAACTGTGTTGCAGAAGGTTGATCTTCGTAACGTGTTATTACAACACCTTTTACACGAAGTCCATACTCAGTGAAATCATCAATCATTTTCAATGTATCTACATCGTAAGTAATGCCAAAGTCTGCACGAATTTTCTTTCGTTCAATATCTCCGGCATAGATACATATAATTACGTCTATTTTGTCTTTTAATTTTTTGAATACCTGAATTTTTACATTGGGATCAAAACCGGGAAGTATTCTCGATGCATGATAGTCATAGAGTAACTTGCCGCCGCACTCAAGGTAGAGTTTGCCATGAAACTGTTCCATTCTTTTCAGAATTGACTCAGTTTGCGTTTCTAAATACTGTTGATTGTCAAAGCCTAAATTATTTTTCATCATGGGTCTTTATTTTAGAAAAAAAAAGCCAATTTGTAAATAGTGGCAAAAAGACCAATTGTTTGATTTGGTGTATAATTATAGCCAATTCATCATTGATTATTGCATAGTTATTTGCATTATTTACCTTTGTTAATAATGCATGTAATTATTTACCAGTAATAAATTAAATTTAGATTGTAAATTGTTAAATTTGCTTACTTATTTTTTAATAATAAATGAGTAAAAAAAAGTTATAAATAATTTGTTTTTTATATTTTACTATTTATTCTTGAGACCATAAATCTATGTTAAGTTGTTTTTACTGCTTATAATATTCAGAAGTTTATATCTTGTGATGACTTCTATAGGTGAGTCACTTTTATTTGTTTAATTAATTATAAGAAGGTTGTTTGAAGTTTAGTATAAATTGGGCTGGATGACCTTATTAAAAAGTACAACTAAAAATGAAATGCAAATGTTAAATATTGTTTTTTATGCATTGGGGTAAACCCTGGTATTTAGGGATGCTATGAAATGTAAGAAAGCATCAACAGGTTGCTTTAAATATATATATTTTTAATTGATCTTTGCCTTTTTATAATTAAGAAATTGGAAAGTTGAAAGTTTTATAAAAAGAACCATTATAGGAATATTAACAAGCAAGAAGCCTTTAGATTGTGATGTTGTATAAATCTTCATTCAAGATAGGTGCTACTGTGATTGTAAAGTGCAATGCGGTGGTCTCAGAGGCTTGTAAGAATAAAGTTATAGAATTTATCTACTTAAAGAGAAAAGCTTATGTATCTTCTTAATTTATTAGCTTGGAAGAGTCTTCAGAATACTATTGTGCAATTTTAAATAGGTTAAACTTATGATTGAGGGGAAAATAAATAGAACATTCAGTTATCATTTTAATCCATTTGATTTTTTGTTGAAAAGCTCCTATTTAATAATTAGGAATTGTCAGATAAAATTTCAGCGCCATATTTGTAGATTTTAGGCAAAAAGAAGGCAACCCACTTGCTAACCAATGTTGCTAAACGGATTGCCAAAAATTAGCGATGTATAGGTACTGCTGTTCTAGTAGCGACTTTAGTGCACTTACTAGTCCTAAGGACATCAATATTATAGCGAGAGCAGGACTCGGACCTGCGACCTACGGGTTATGAGCCCGTCGA
>CAYWGU010000053.1:0-19775 GCA_964457975.1 uncultured Spirochaetaceae bacterium
CTAATAACAATACAAACAACCCCCTTTTTTGATACTCCTCTAGAAGTAATATTCTGGAGGATTTCTTTGTCTCGGAGATTATTCAAATAGCTACTTTAAACAGTAATAATCAGATGTAAAGTATAAGGACTCTGAATTCGAAGTAGATATAACAAATAAATAGTATTTATTGTCGAGTATATAAGTGAAATATGTAAACTATATTGAGTGCATAATTAATAATTAGATTTAATAAATTTTAGGATTTACATGCACCATGCAATGTTTTACTTCAGGATATGATGCTTCAATTGAGTTATGTACAGCAACAGCAATGTTGTGCGCTTCATTAAGTGTCTGCTCTCCATAAACTGAAATTTCAACATCCACATAGGCTTTGTTACCAAATTTTCGTGTTTTAATTGTGTCTATGTCGATAACACCTTTTGTTTTAAGAATGTCATTCTTAATTGATTGAGTTAAGGTTGGAGAAAGAGATTTATCTACTATTTTATCTGTTCCATCTTTAAAGATTGAAAAAGCTACCTTTAATATGAATCCACATATGATGATTGCAGCCAAAGGATCTAGAATCATGAAGCCTGCTCTAGCTCCAACAACACCAATTAATGAACCAATTGATGATAGAGAATCTGATCTATGATGCCATGCATCTGCCATTAAGATATCGCTGTTGATTTTTTTTGCACCATTTCGGGTATACCAATACATTAACTCTTTTATAATAATTGATGTTATAGCAGCTATTACTGTAATTAGGGTAGGCGTTTTTGCTATTAAGTAATTTCCTTTGATGATGCTCAGTATTCCTGCATATCCAATTCCAAGTCCAGTTAATCCAAGAAAGATTGATAGAAGAACTGTTGCAAGACTTTCAAAACGTTCATGGCCATATGGATGGCCAGCATCAGCAGCTTTGCTACTTATCTTTACACCGATTATTACAATGATTGTAGAAAAAACATCTGATGCAGAATGAATGGCATCACTAATCAACGCATTACTATGACCAAAGAAACCTGCAATGAATTTAAATATAGAAAGTCCAACGTTAACAATAATTGCTGTAGCGCTTATTTTTAGAGCTATTTTTTTTGAGTCTAGTTGGGCCATAAATTTATCCTTATAAAGCAAAACTCCATCCAGCAATGGATGGAGTTGTTTTCCTACGAGTACTTAGAACTATTTCTCTTCTTTCTTCTTTGGGAAGATTGCTTCTAAATGGAGTTCCTTTAGTTGTTCAGAATCTACGAATGATGGTGAATCATCCATAGGAGAACAAGCTGCAGTATTCTTAGGGAATGCAATTACTTCTTTAATAGAAGTTTGCTCTGCCATAATCATTACCAGTCTATCAATACCAGGAGCAATTCCACCGTGAGGTGGAGGTCCGAACTTGAATGCATCAAGTAAGAAACCAAATTTCTCTTGTGCTGTAACATCATCTATATTACAAATTCTGAATATTTTCTTCTGCAATTCTACATCATGAATACGAATTGAACCAGATGCACATTCATAGCCATTTAATACAAGGTCATAAAGGTCACCTTTAACAGAACCTGGATCACTTTCAAGGGTTTCAAGATACTGTGCTTGTGGCATGCTGAACATGTGGTGTGCAGCTTCCCAATGGTTTTCATCTTCATTAAATTCGAATAGAGGGAAATCAATAATCCAACAGAATTCATATCCAGGTTTAATTAGATCTAGTTCTTTACCCACTTTTGTTCTAACCGCACCCATTGAAGTACAGCATTTCTTCCAGTTTTCATGAGCTACCATAAGAAGTAAATCGCCTTCATTGGCATTAAATTCTTTAATAAGTTCTTCTTCCATACCTAAGAAGAACTTTGAAACCCCACCAGATAATTTGTTATCTGCTAGAACCTTCATCCATGCAAGACCTTTTGCGCCATAAATTTTAGCAGCATCTTGTAAAGCATCAATATATTTTCTAGAGAAGCTAACGCCTTCTGTTTTAGGAACACAAAGACCCTTTACAAATCCTCCGTCTGCAACAGTTGATTTAAAGGTATCGAATGTGCTTTTAGAAGCCAATTCATTAACATCATGGATTTCAATACCAAATCTTAAATCAGGTTTATCGTTACCATATGTATTCATACTATCATGGTATGTAATTCTTCTGAAGTGTTTTGGTAGTTCAACATTTTGTACCTTTTTGAATACTTCATTGAACATATCTTCCATGATTTCTAAAACATCATCTCGTTTTACAAAGCTCATTTCCATATCTAGCTGTGTGAATTCTAACTGTCTATCACCTCTAGCATCTTCATCTCTGTAACAACGAGCTAGTTGGAAGTATTTATCAAAACCACCAACCATTAATATTTGTTTGTATAGTTGAGGGCTTTGAGGTAAGGCAAAGAACTTTCCAGGATAGAAACGTGATGGTACCAAGAAATCTCTTGCTCCTTCAGGTGTACTCTTTATAAGAGTAGGAGTTTCAATTTCATAGAAATCAGTTTTATAAAAATATAGTCTGATTGCTTTAATGAATTCATGTCTAAGCTTTATTCGGCTTTGCATACCTTGAGTTCGTAAATCCAAGAATCTATATTTTAGTCTTAGATCTTCATTAGGTTCTGATTCACCATCAAGCATGAAAGGAAGTGGAAGACATTTACTTAAAATTTCAATGCTATCAGCTTTTACCTCTACTTCACCTGTAGCCATGTCTGGATTGATCATTGTATCAGGTCTTAAACGTACAATACCTATAACAGCAATGCAGAATTCCATTCTTAATTTTGCTGCAGTTTCTTGTAGTTCTTTTGATGCGTCGTCATCTACAACGACTTGTGTAATTCCGTAACGATCGCGAAGATTGATAAAATGAAGTGCACCATGATTTCTGTCTCGGTGTACCCAGCCGTTCAAAACGACCTTCTTTCCTGCGTCCGCTTTATTTAGACCACCACAAGTAGTGGTTCGTTGTGAAAAAGCTTCTTCTGCCATATTGAGTCCCTTTTTTATGAAAGTTTACAAGATGATATTATCATTTACATAAACAAAAAACAATGTTTTATTTCCATTAGTAAGACCAACTATTGGTAAAATTAGCATCAATTTAATATCTTTATTAATTTACGTAGATTTTGATGCAAGAATTAACAAATTCAGCAGTACCTGGATTACCTTTTTTGTTAATATTGGTTTTAAATTTATTATCTGATACGTACATCTCTCCAAGGTCGAGTAAAATTGCATCATCACCTTTGTAGTAATAATCTGTTATGAATATTTGGAATTGCTCCTTGCTATTCTTATTGAGTTTCTTCTTGCTTTCTCTATCTTCAGCAGTGTTAACCCCCTTTTTTATTTTGATTCTTTTTCATACTGTTCAAATTCATTGTTATCAAAGGTTTGAAATCTTTTTTCATATTATTCTCTCCTGAATTGTTCTTTGCTAATTTAATTATTGAATTGATTCTGTTCTTTTTAATTCCAAGGAGTTTAATCTGATCTTCTAGTACAGCCTTAAGAACAAAACAATCAGAACTTAAAATGGCCATTATTTCTTTTAAGGAAAAATCTAATTTTCTAAAGAAGAGAATTGTTTGAAGCTGTTCAATATCAATATCATTGTAGATACGATATCCATTAGAATCCCTTTCTGGTCATAAAAGGTCTATATTATCGAAGTTGTGCAATGTCTTGATGCTTAATCCTGTAAGATTCGATGTTTCGTTAATTTTATATTATCTCTCTCTAATAGATATATAATAAACCATCCTGTAACCGGAGGGTCAAGAAAAAATTGAAACATTTTGAATTAATTGGAAATGGTAAAAGTTGCTATTTTTAGGAGGATGCTTATCTAAATATGAAATATGATTTTCTGATAAGGTTAAATTATTTCAAACAATAAGTGGTGTTTTTTAAGTATATTTCTAGGACGTTTTGTGTAAAAAAATATTGAATAAAATGCATTGCATTTAATCATATATGGTTTAATATTGTATATAAAATTATAAGGAAGCTGATTTGAAAAATATAATGTGTTTTGGTGATTCTAATACTCATGGTGCAAATTCAGAGTTATTGGGTGAAAGACAGGAATGGGGAGTAAGGTGGACAAGCTTACTGCAAATAGGATTGGGTTTTGAAGACTATCGTATTATTGAAGATGGAATAGGTGGCAGAACCACTGTGTTTAAAAGTCCTTTTACTGATGTTGCATGTGGTAAGGATGGATTACTCTATTCTATTGCAACGCATAGGCCAATTGACATGATAATAATTTGTTTGGGTACAAATGATACTCAGGTACCATTTAATTTACCTGTGTTGAGCATTGTTCAAGGTTATGAGAGTTTAATTACGATAATAAAGAATGATTGTTTTCAAAGAAATTGGGAAATGCCCAAAATTCTTGTACTTTCTCCTCCATTTATAGGAAATACAAATTTTTGTCCTTACCCAGGTTATGATAAATCTTCAGAGAAAAAGATGAGGATGTTGATTCCTGAGCTTGAAAAATTAGCCTGTGATAATGGTTATCTATATTACCAATCGTCTCTTGTTGCCTCTACTGGATCAGATAATCTTCACATAACATGTGATTCACATGTTAAATTAGCCAATGCTTTGATTCCTATCGTACGGGATGCCTTTATTTAGAATAGATATTGGTTGAAATAAAAAGCTCCGAAGTTTTAAATCTTTGGAGCTTTTTGTGTGTGTATTATTTGTTTGTTAATTAGCAGATAAACTAATAGTTATCGTACTTATATATGAACCTGCAAGGTAGTTTCTAGACCCAGGTGTTATATCAAATTTGAAATCAAAAAAGGTGTACTCACTTTTGCTATAATATCCAGAAGGAAGAATAAAGGAGAATGCTTTATTAGTAGCTGTGTATGGATCTCCTGGTGTTAAAGCATGGCCAGATTTTTCTATAATGGTAATATTTGGTGTTTCTCCTGCAAGAAGAATAGTAGTATTATCACCATCATAAAGATAAAACGGTCCAGCAGCTATTTCGATGTTTAATATTCTAGGGTCCTTTATATCATATGCACCTATCACCATAGAAAAAATATCTGTGAATTGTTGTGAAGTATTTCCAAAATCAAATGCGTCTATTTTTTCTGATTCAACTAAATAAGATGAATTATATTTTATATTTATTTCAGGTTCGGAATCAGATAGTGTTCCGTATATTTCTAAGTTAAAAGTTCTACTTTCCTCACCTGCTGCTGCAAATATTGATGCAATGGATAAAGAAAATATACATAATAATATTCTAGTTTTTTTATTATAGTTTTTCATATATTTAAAATATATAAGTGATTTTTACTTATGTCAATTTAAAAGAATCTGAATCAACTAATATTGCATATTTTTGAAGAAAAATATAATAAAAAGTTACATAAATGATGATTTTATTTGAAAATGGTAGATAGAATTAAATTATCTTCTTTGGTTTTATGTTATCTATGACAGAAGTGGTGTTGATTAGCAACTTTTTAATTATTATGGTGGTATATATAATATTGATAACTGAAGAAAATGGACTTATATAATTTGCAAAATTAGTGGAATAGTTCTCCAAAAGTAAAATAGGACTTTTGTTTTTTTGGTGAAAACTTTTTAGATAGTATTAATTTGCTCGTTCCTTTAAACAAAAAAAAGAATGCTACTAGGACTAGCTCCTATGTAGCATTCGTAATTATTGTAAAATTTATATATTAATAATCTACTTCAATATCACCTGAGATGGTTTTAAATAAATAATTTCCATTTCCTTCTGAATAGGAATTACCATCAATTTCTTTATTATTTAAATCAATTGTACCAGCAGTTGTTTTTATATCAAAGCCCTTGTTATTGGCAAGTTTCACTTCAATATCACCAGATGTTGAGGATAATTTAAAGTTATCTAAAACATTTGCATTTGAAATCACAATATCACCAGAGACACAGCTGATTGTAGCTTGCTTTGTATTAAGTGCTTTTAGAGATACATCACCTGAAGTTGATTTAATGTCCAAAGAATCTGCTTTATCAATTGTACCTGTTCTAATATCACCACTTACAGATCCTATATTAATGTTAGAAGCATCAAGGTCCAATAAATTGATATCACCACTTATGGTCTTAATCTTAATATTGTTGGCTTGAAGCTTATCATAAGTATTGATGTCTCCAGCAACGCTATCAACTTTAAGGTCATTGATCATTGAATTTGGTAAATACAAGGAAATGGTTGATGAATCATCTTCAAAGTCAATGCTTAAAAAGAACTTCTTCTTTAAATTTTCTTTGACTGTAGTATTACCATTGCTGCTACTTACATCTAATTCCCCATTACCTTTCGTTGAATAAACAAGATTGGCAGTGGAAAGTGAATCATCCACCCAAATGTTGATATCGCTTATACTATCGATTGATATTGAATTACTGATTTCAATTTCATGATATGTAGTTTTTTCATTTTTGGAACTTTTGTTTCCTATAATCAAGATAAACAATATTGATAATACTACAATCATGAAGATTTTATTGGCTTTTGTATCTTTAAACATTAGTTTTCGTGGAACCTCTTATCCCATTCTCTCTCTTTGTCGAACATTTCATTTTCCATGCTTTCAACCTTATGCTTTAGGTTCTCGTATTCAGATTTTAAATCTTCATTGGATCTATCATCATCAGAATCTTCATATACATGTTCTCTACTATACCTATCGTATTTATCGCTAAAGGGTTTATTGTATTCTGGAATTAATAGAGATAAAATTATATAGATAATAGCTCCAGGAAAGAAACCTGTGAACAGTACTATTAAGAATACGATGGTTTGAAATTTTTCAACTTCCAAGTCAGCCCAAATTGCAATACCTGCACATACACCGAAAATCTTTCCTCTTTCAGTATATCTTCTTATTTTTCTTATATCTTTACTCATCTGTTTTTTCCTCTTTCATGATTGTTTCTAGATTGTTAATTCTAGTCATCAAATCGTCAATTCCATTTTTTAAGTTAGCTCTTTCTTTTGTTCTGCTGCCTAATTCATCATCAACAAAATCTTTATTAATGTTAACGGAATCATTTTTATTAAAATTATGACTGTTATTTCTGTCATGTCTGTTATGCTTGTTGTACTTGCTCTTTTTATCGAATTTGGAGCTATAAGTTCCAGGCGCATATCCTCTTCTCATCTCCTCCATTCTAAGGGCAGCTTCTATTTTCTGTCTGTCCCTTTTTGAAGAATATTCAAGGAAAGTAGAAATTGTTAAAAAGGAAAATACTATACCAACAATTAAAAAACCATACATTTTATTTCTCCAATTTCTTCTTTAGTTCTGAGAGTTCTTTTTCAATATCACTCATGCCTTCCATCTTAGCAAACTTTTCATCTAAAGATTCTTTTTGAGTATCTTTATCTAAATCGTTTATTGCATCCATTCTGTTTATTTGATCATCAAGATCATCGAACGAATAATCGTTAACATTGTTTAATGCCTCTTTTGCTCTTTTTTCTTCTGCTAAGTGCTGGGATTTTTCTAGGATTGCTTTATGTTTTGCTTTGGTTGATCTAAGTTTTTCTTCTAATTTGCTGATGTCATTTTTGCTTTCTTTAATGTACTCACCAATATTTAAAAGTTCGTTTTCTTTTCTGTCTAATTCTTCATTTTCATTTTTCTTTTCAATTAAAGCTTCTTTAGCAAGGTTTTCTTTACCATGTTCAATGGCTAGAATGGCTCTGCTCTCCCATCTGTTGCAGGAGTTCTTTAACTCAATTGTTCTCTTGATAAGTCTTTTTTCTTCTGCCATTTTAGCAGCACAAGCTGTCTTTGATTCAATAATGGTGTCTTCCATTTCTTTAATCATAAGTCTTATCATTTTCTCTGGGTCTTCAGCTTTATCTAAAAGTGCGTTTATATTGGAATTGACTATATCCATTACTCTTGTAAATACGTTCATATAGATACCTCTATTAATTTTATTTTTTTTGTAATACATAAAGTATAATGCAATCACTGTGCCAAGTTATGCAATAAATTTAATTTTATCAAGTAAATATAAACACAGTAAGCTTTTATAAGTTATCTGTATATAAATTTACAAAACAATAAATTAGTATTATAGTAATAAAGACTGATAAAAGTTGGTATTTTCGCCAAACAATGGTAATATTTACCAGAAGAGGAACAATAGCATGAGTGATAGAGAAGGTGTAACGCCTGTTGGTGAGAGTGATATCTTTCTTAAATTTAATGATGAATTAAGTGGTGCTGCAAAGGTGGATCGTAGTATTCTTTTGATTGGTGAAAGAGGAACTGGTAAGGAATTAGCTGCCAGGAAATTGCATTATCTATCTAAAAGATGGGAAAATCCCTTGATTACTGTTAACTGTGCTGCATTGCCCCCATCCCTAATTGAAACTGAATTATTTGGTCATGAGAAAGGAGCTTTTACTGGTGCCACTGCAAGTCATAAAGGCCGATTTGAAGAAGCAGAAGGTGGAACCTTGTTTCTTGATGAAATAGGTTTGATTCCTTTGGAAGTACAAGAAAAGATCCTACGTGTTGTTGAATATGGCACCTTCTCGAAAGTTGGGGCATCAGACGACATAAGTGTTGATGTAAGAATTATTGGTGCTACAAATGCTGATATGAAGCAGTTGGTAAGAGAGGGTAAATTTAAAGAAGATCTGCTTGATCGATTATCTTTTGAGGTATTGTTCTTGCCTCCTCTTAGAGAACGAGGGGAAGATATAATGCATCTAGCATCATACTTTGCATCACGAATGGCTGCAGAGTGTGGAAAGGAAGGCTTTGCTTTCTTTAGCCCTGAGGTAATTGAAGAACTTCATTCTTATGACTGGCCAGGCAATGTTCGTGAACTTAAAAATGTTGTCGAACGAGCTGTTTACAGATCTAAAACTGATGAAATCTTTGAAATAGAATTGGATCCATTTCAAAATCCTTATGCAAAAAAAATAGAAGAAGAACAAAAAATAATTGAAGACGAAATCAAAGATGATTCAACAATTATTAAATTAGATTGTGAGAATTTATCAAGTTTCAATGATAATAGAAAACTAATTGAAATAACCTATCTTAGATGTGCCCTTGAAAAAAGTGGAAACAATCAACGAGAATCAGCGACTTTACTTGGATTATCATATGATCAATTTAGAGGGTTATTTAGAAAATATAAGAAAGAGTTATAATATTGTAAGGAGGCAACATTTTAATGTGCATTGTGTGTATTTATACGAATTATTGCACCTAAGAGTAAAAATAATAAACATATCCTTTGACTTTCCCTTATTTTGATATCATCTTTTTAGAATAGAAAAATAAAATAGTATAAAGCTTGCTTGGATTAACCTCTAAAGTTTTGTATAACGATATTAAAAATCTCATAGACAAGAAAGGAAATCAAATTGAAAATAACTTCAAGAATTAAAAAAATAATTCAATCAAATATTCTCTTTGTAAAAACAAAAATTGATTCATCTGATTATAAAGAAAAGCTAACTTCTTTTGCAGCTAATGCAAAGCAGGGTTTTTTCTTCAAGCAAAAAACCTACAAAGATACTCAAAAATCCAATAATGTGGATAATGGAGAAAATAACAAATATAGAACAGCAAGAGTTATATTTAAAGAAAGAATGAATAGAAGAGTTTTTATTAGAGATCTATTCTTAATGCCTTTATCCTTTTTGAAATCCAGAAGGAATCACTTAAAAGCGATTTATGCTACAAGAAATGGTTATAAAACATGCGACTACTCTCAAAATAAAGGTTTTTACAATTTCTAATAAATTCCAGAATCATTAATTTCATAAAAAACGTTATCCAGAGCTTGGGTGATGTTTTTTTAATTGATTTTATATAGGGCTAAAGAGAAGTAATTGGATAAAACTTGTAATCAATTGTAGGTAGTATGTTAAGACTTTTCTCTTTAGTTCTTCTATTGGCTCTTTGATTATCCCTCTGATTATCTCTCTGAACAGGGCAACAACCTTCTTCAAGCTGTTTATTTACAGAGGTCGAGGCTTTAACTGTAATAAGTCGATGTCGGTGGTTGATAATGCTCCTGGTAGTTTATAGAACTTTAATAAAAAGAAATGGACCACTGACTAATCAGTGATCCATAAATATATGCTATTCATAGGAATTTTAGTTAATTGTTGGTATGAAGATTGCTAATAATATATATATAACGCCTATAGGAGCAAATCCTGATGCGATTAATGATATTACAGCTAAAGTTCTAATAACTCCAACACTTATTCCTGTGTAATTGGAAAGGCCTTGACATACGCCATAAATCAAACCATTACGGCTACGTCTGAAAGGACGGTAGTTTCGTCTATGGTGATTTTCTTTATTAGAATAATTGGTGTAATCCATTATTTTTCTTCCTTGAATTGAACATCTTCTTTAGGTTCTTTGCTTGCCATAGCTTTCTTCAATTCTGATAGTTCGTTATCGATTTCTGCGTTAAGTTCCATTTTAGAGAACTCATCATTGATGTCATCTTTTTTCTTAAAGATGTTTGCTTCAGCTTCCATCTGCTCTACCTTAGCTTCCATTTCATTGAAACGTTTTGTAATGTCATCACTATTTGCTTCTTTTAAGGTTTCTTTAACCCATTTTTTTTCTGCAACATGATGAGCTCTATGAATAAGGGCATCTTTCTTTGCTTTGATTTCTTTTATCTTGTCATTTAGCTGTTCTAGAGATTCATCTTCGTTCATCAAGATACTATCCAATGATTTGATTCTTTCTGTCATCTCAACAATAGCGCTTTTTGCTTCTTTCTGCTCTGCAAGTGCTTCTTTAGCTAAATCATCACGATTGTTCTGGATTGCCATCTTAGCTCTGCTAAGCCATCTGTCTTCTCTTTTAAGTTGATCTTTGATTTGTTTTTCAAGAACTATTATTTCCTGTTTTTTAGAATTGATGCTTTTTCCAACCTTAAATAAAGTGTCCTCTAAATCGGTAATCATTAGGTTGATCATTTTTTCTGGATCTTCCATTTTGTCTAGTGTGTTGTTTACGTTTGAGTTGATGATGTTCTTAAGTCTTTTGAATGTTTTCATAATTTATTCCTTTGTCTGTTACGACGATTTATTTTTTTGTATTACATCAACAACATTGCAGAATGCGTGCCAAGCTTGCAAAATAGTATATTTATGGTGATTTTACTTATATAATGATAAGTATTCAATGTTATTTTCTTATTTGTTTGGTAAAAATACCATTGAAAATTAAAATTATGGTAAAAAATACCAATTACTAATATTTTATTTACCCTATAAAATGCTTTTAAAAGATAAGGGTGTAATATACTATATAGATATATAAATTATAGGGCGGTGTTATGGCTACATTATATATGGTTGCAACTCCAATTGGAAATTTGCAGGATATTACTCTAAGAGCATTAGAGATATTAAAGAGCGTTGATGTTATTGCATGTGAAGATACACGACATACACAAAGATTATTAAATAACTTTGAAATTAAAAAGAGATTAATTGCAACTCATTCATACAATGAAGTAGCTTCAGCTAAAGGCATTGTTGAACTGATGGATCAGGGAAATAATATTGCTTTTTGCAGTGATGCAGGAACTCCAGGTATCAGTGACCCAGGTGCACGACTAGCAAATATTGTAAGAAAAGCAGGCTTCGATGTTGTACCTCTTCCTGGTGCTAATGCTGCAACAACACTTGTTAGTGCCGCAGGGTATGTTGGAAAGACCTTTACTTTTGAAGGCTTTTTATCACCTAAAAGTGGACGAAGAAAGAAAAGACTAGAAGTGTTGCTTGAAAGAGATGAAGCATTCATTATATATGAATCACCTTTCAGAGTTCTTAAAACAATGAAAGAATTAGCAATTCTTGCTCCTGATAGAATTGTTGTAGTTGGTCGAGAGCTTACAAAGCAATATGAAGAAATAATAAGAGGCACTTCAACTGAAATAGTGGAAAGTCTTGAATCAAGACAGAGCATTAAAGGAGAGTTTGCAATTTGCATCTGTCCAATTGCAGCTGGTATTGATAAAGATGATGAGGATTCCAATAAATAATGATTACTGTTAAGAAGATCAATACATTAAAACCTCGAACACAAGTTAGAAAGGTCTCATCATTGTTTTATGATGCTGCAAGAATCAATGGTATCCAAGATGAACATGATATTGATTACCTAAGAGATGTTTTTAATATTCTTTATGGTGATGCGTCGCGCTCTGTTATACCAGAAAAAGGCTACGAGAGAATTTCAAAATTTGAAAAGCGACTAAATGGGGAAACTCCAAACAAGGTGCTATATGAAGATATAGCCCAGTTTTTATTGAGTGTGCTTGGAGCAGAACCCTCCGATTGGGATTTTGTAAATGAGCATGGAAAGCTTGATGGTGAGAGGAGAACTCTCATGCATCACTCTATAATTCTTGATAGACTTCGCTCTCCCTTTAATGTTGGATCTGTTTTCAGAACCTCTGATTCCTTTGGAATAGAATCAATAACAATGGTTGAGGGAACTGCCTCTATAGAACATCCAAGAGCAGTTAGAACAGCAAGAGGAACAATAGATACAGTAGCTCATGATGAAATGTGTGAGGAAGATTTGATACAAAAATTGATACAATCAGATAGACCACTATTTGCCCTTGAACTTGGTGGAACTAACATTGATGATTTTGATTTTCCAGCAGATGGAATAGCTGTTATCGGTTCAGAGGAATTTGGTGTAAGTGAAGAGCTTTTGCGTCTTTGTGATCTTTCACTAGGAAGAGTATCGATACCCCTTGCTGGTAGCAAAGGGTCGATAAATGTCAGTGTTTCAACTGGTATCATGCTTCAAGTCTGGTTCTCTAAGGAAAAGTTAAAAGATTAACGAGAAGAATTGGTAATCATCTTAAATAATTCTTTCAAATTATCATCAACTTCTCTATTAAATGTTCCAACAGGGAAGTTTCCTTTCTTGCCTCTTTCTCCAATAGATCTTCCTGTTAGAATCTGCATTCCATCATCAATTTTAGAAATTGGATATATATGGAATTTTCCTTCTTTAATGGATTTTTCAACCTCTGGGTCCAATATTAAATTTGTCACATTCTGGATTGGAATTATTACTCCTTGCCTACCTGTAAGCCCTAGATGATTACATGCTTTGTAGAATCCTTGAATCTTTTCATTGATTCCACCAACTGGTTGTATTGTACCCAATTGGTTTACAGATCCTGTTACAGCAATTTCCTGTCTTATTGGTATTTCTGCAATTGCAGAAAGTAGGGCATAAAGCTCTGAGGAAGAAGCACTGTCTCCATCAACTTCAGCATAGGATTGCTCAAAAGCAATACCTGCATATATTGAAAGAGGGAAGGTTCTTGCATAATGCTTTCTAAGATATCCTTCTAGAATTAATAATCCTTTATCATGGATTTCACCTGAAAGACCTGCTTCATGTTCAATATTTACAATTCCCTCCGAACCTGGAGCAACTGCAGCTGTTATAACAGTTGGAACACCAAAGGAGGTTCGACCTCTATCCATGACAGCAAGGCCATTTACAACACCAACTTTAGAACCTTTTAGAGAAATCAACATCTCTCCTCTTTCTATTTCCTGTGCTATTTTGCTTTCTATTAAAGATGATGCATAATTTCTTTCTTCTATGGTTTTATCTATGACCTCTTTATCTATCAACTCTTTATTTAGATGAAGAGCCCACCAATTGCACTCCACAAGTAAATCAGTAAGTTGAGAGAATTGAGTTGTTAATTCATTTCTGTGTTCGCAGAACCATGAACTATGTCGTATTATTCTTTTTTTACCATCGTTGGTTAAAGGTAGAAGGTTATTCTCCTTTATAAAATTATCCAGATATGAAAGAGTAAGACCAACATTTTCTTCATTGCTTTCCATTGAATAATCAAATTGTGCAGATACCTTGAAGTGCTTTAAAAATTGATCATCCTTTTCACTTAGTACAGAATAGATTTCCTCTGTTCCAATTAAGACAAGCTTAAGAGGAATATGAGGAATGTCAGCTCTAATATTTCTTTCTTTAAGAATACCTTTAGACGAGAAGGTTTTATCTTTAAGTATTAGCTTGTTTGAATCAAGATATCTTTTTAAAGCATCCCAAAGTCCATCTTCATGCAGTAACTCCTCCGCATAAAGAATAAGAATACCACCAGAAGCTTCCAATATGGAGCCTGCTTTAATTCTTTGATATGGTAAAAGAGAAACATCCTTGTCGGTATTAACACCCCCAAAGAGAGTTGTAAAGGATGGATTGTTTTCTACAATAAATGGTCTGGTCTTTGTGTATTGATGATCAATTAATACATTTACACCATATCGATTTAAAATATCATCACTCATAATATCAATATTATGGAGAATGTCTTTCTTTATTACATTAAGATGTGTTGATATATTTATATTGTTGATTGTTTTATCAATTTCATCTAATTTTTTGAATAATTTGGTGGCATCTATTTTTTCATCATTTTTAACCTTAATCTTTAAATTAGAGATAAAGGTATCCATTAATTTTTTATATTGCATGGCAATACCGCGATTTAATATTAAAACCTTGGGATTGTCAAAATTTGTAAAGTTGTGCAAGTAAGCAATATCTAATACATTTGTTAGATCGTTTGCTTTTGTTGCTGCAACAGCTTTTATTGCTGATAATTTACCTGTTCCACTATCACCTGAAACAAATACATTATATCCCCATCGCTCAACATTTAATCCCAATTCTAACGCGCGCATTGCTCTAGGCTGACCGATAATGTAGCCTTCCTTTAATGGAGGAATGTTTGATGGAATTGAATTAACGCTAAAAGATGCTTCTTCCCAGCTTATTTCTTTAATATTTATATTGTTGTCACTCATAATTGAAATATAGATAGGTGGTAAAATACTGTCAACTCTAGTATAATACTTTTTATGAAACTAGATACATTAATTAAATTTTTAGATGAATATCTTGATATAGAAGGCTTTAAAGATGCAGATATTTCTTTAAACGGCTTGCAAGTTGGTGGTTTTGATCATGACGTCGAACATATTGTTTTTGCAGTAGATGCATCACAGAATGTTATTGATAAACTTGTTGAGATGAAAAATGCTGATTTATTGATAGTTCATCATGGCCTTTTCTGGGGGAAACCCTTAGCAATTACAGGTGCGCATCGTCATAAAGTTGAGTCCTTGCTAAATTGTAAATTGAATCTTTATGCAGCGCATCTTCCACTTGATGCAAATATGGACTGTGGCCACAATGTCACAATGGCAAGAAGATTGGCTCTTCAAAATGTTGAACCAAGTTTTGCCTATCACAACAAGAGTGTTGGTGTTATTGGTGAATTAAGAGAACCCCTAACCATACAAGAAATATCTGATAAATTGGAATTTACAAATCCCATCATCATGGATTTTAATGAAGGTCCAATAAAGAAGATTGGTATTGTAAGTGGAGAGGGTGCTCATGATGTAAGAGAAGCTAAAGCTTTAGGCTGTGATCTTCTAATTACAGGGGAACCTAGACATAGTGAATATCATTGGTGTGAAGAAGAAAAAATAGCAATGCTATGTGGTGGGCACTATGAAACAGAAGTGTTTGGACTTCAATCCTTAGCATCCCTACTTGTAAAAACATTTGATATTGCTATAAGCTTTATTGATGATCCAACAGGATTATAGGGGATTGTTTTGAAAAGATTTAGGCCTTTACTTTTATCTTCACTAATTGTGTTGATTGATCAATTAACAAAAACATGGGTGGTAAATAACATTCCAGAGAATACTGTAGGTTTTACATTATTGGGCGATTTTTTAGCTGTAATTCATGTAAGAAACACTGCTGTTGCCTTTTCGCTAGGACGGGGGTTATCATTAAACATAAGAGTTATCTTATTTATATTGATTCCAATTATAGTAATGGCCTATATTGCAAAGATAATTGTAAGTAAAAAGAAACCCTTTGAAATGACAAATTTTCAACTTTGGTTGATGGCAGGATTCTTAGGTGGTGGATGTGGAAATATATTTGATAGAATCTTCAGACATTTTAGAGTTGTCGATTTCATGAGCAATAGGGTTTATGGATTATTTGGTATGGAAAGATGGCCAACCTGGAACTTTGCAGATGCAACAGTTTGTGTATGTGGCGTACTTATGGTATTAAGTATTATAATAGAAGAACGAAAACAGAAAAAGGAAACAATAAATGAGTAAAACATCTAACTCCATAGTCTTTATACTACTAGCAACTGTAGTTAACATTGCTTTGATTATTTTAATATTTATCTTATGCATATTTTTAGGAAGTCATATCTTTGATTTAAACAATGCAGAAGGAAATTCAGGCGTTATTGTACTTGGAGCTTCCTTTGTAATTGCTTTAGGTGGTACTTTATTTATTTATTCAAAACTTGTTGGATGGATTTCTGAGAAGTATAATTTGGATGATAAATTGTCTCCTATCTTTAAAAGTAAAAAGAAGAGATAAATATATAATGAAGTTATCAGATGTAAGCACATACAATAATTTAAGTTGGTATCCATTTAGCGAGTATCCATTGCTTGAATCCAAGTGGTACAAGCCTCGCTTGTGTGACCCTGCTTTTTTGTTGCCTGAAAATTCACCTGATAATAGATGGCATATGTTTGCCCATAACTGGATTGGAATTCAACATTTTGTATCTGAAAATGGTCTTGAATGGACCGATAAGAAAATGATTGAACTTAGAGGGCATTCTCCCTTTATCTTTTATGCAAAAGGTACATGGTATTTGATTTATGAAAAGCATGATTCCTCTCCATCTAATCTAAGCTTTAAGAAGCTAAGAGAAAATAAAACACTTAAGGTAACCTCAAGTAGAATTGAAATGTGTTCAACTGTTGATATGGAATTCTTTTCAAAGCCAACAGTCCTTCTTGAATCTAGTGATATAGAATTTGCTAAGACTGCATTGAAGATGCCACGATTATCTAGACCTCAATTGTTCTTTGATGAAAAAACAGGTTATAGATTGTATTTTGGTGCATCGCATATAAAATTATCAGATACAAAGCAAAAGGCCACTCTTTATTTTGCAATGGTGCAAAGCAATGATCTTTTGGGTCCTTATTCAATTGATGGGGACGCTCCATTATTTGGACCACTTGCAGATAATGAATATTCTAATCTAGCTACTGGTGGAATAAGAATTCTTCCAACTAAAAATGGTTATATAGGTTTTGAATGTGCTTTTGGATGGGATAAAGAAAAAAATAAGAGTGTGAGCAATTTAATCCAAATTGAAAGTGAAGATGGAATAAATTGGATTCAATCTAAGAGGAAACCTCTTCTTTCCTTGCCAGATAATGGTTGGGCCAGTAGATACATCACCAGTTGTGATGTTCAATATATGGAAGATGACTATTGTTATTACTGTTATTTTTCAGGCAATTTCAAGAAAAGAATTGGAAAACTTCCATTATATTACATTAAAGAATCTCTTGGACTTCTTCTTGGAAAGAATCCCAATCCACGAAAGGTTTTTGACTAGGTAAAAAAAATCACCACACTTCAATTTATAGTTGAATCATGGTGTATTTTTTTATAGTATTTCAAGACTTGATCTACTCTTTTTCTTTCTTTGCTCTTTTTCAGCTCTGCTTAATTCTAGTTGCGTCTTTAAAACAATATTATTAATATTCCTTCCTGTGAGAAATTGTGTAACAGCTGATTGGGCTTCATCTGAGCCTCGTACATTTGGGAAGGTTGCAAATCCATGGTAGGCCCCTTCAACTTCAAGATATTTAACAGGAGAATCGGCTGAGGCCAATGCATCTGCATAAAGAAGTCCATCATCCCTTAAAGGATCAAGTTCTGCACAAATTATCAAAGTAGGTGGTAGTCTTGAATGATCCTTACCTAATAAAGGCGAGAACATAGGATCTAAAATATCCTTTGGTTCATTCATATATTGATCTACATAGTATGCAATTTCAACTTTATCAACGGCTGGAGTTGTAGAATACTTTTCATAGCTATTCGTTCTCATTCTTGCATCAGTTACCGGATAGAATAAAATTTGACCTGCAATATTGGGACCTTTTCTATCTCTAGCCAATCTAGACACAACAGCACTGAGGTTACCTCCAGCACCATCACCCATTAGATAAATTCTATCAGGATCAACTCTCCAATAGCGAGTTCCTGAATTAGCCCATTGAAGAGTGCTATAGCAATCTTCAATGGCAGTAGGGAATTTAAATCTAGGAGAAAGTCTGTAGTCAACAAATAATACTCTAGCTCCTGTTATAGCAGATAATCTTGAACAATAATAAGAATAGAATTCGATATTGCCCCAAATCCATCCACCCCCGTGAAAGAATAAAATTAAGGGAGCCATGTTTCCTTGTTTCTGTTTGCTTTCGTTTTCAAACAAATATCCTGTAATGGCTCCATTATTAACTGGGATAATAAATGTTTTTTTATGTACATTTTTTGTATGTTTGGTTAGCTCTTTTTTTAAGAGCCAATTTTTTAAAATAGAAGAGTCATTTATATCATCTAGCTGTTCTTGAGTTAGATTATTTAATTCTGCTGTATCTTTATATATGTTTGTAAGTTTTAAATATTTTAGAAATTTCTTTTCTATCGCAACAATACTCATATTACAATAGTACTTAATTGGTATTTGTAAATCAAGGTAAAAAAAATCTAAAAAAGAAGGAACTTCTTAAAAATACAATAAAATAGCTTAATATGGGCTTAATTTGCAATCAGCAATAATATTGATACTCATTACAAATTTAAAAATAGTTTTTATAAAATTTGCTTTTTAAGATTTAACTATACATAAAAATAGTAATAAAATTCGAAATATGAGAAATTAACACATAAAAGTGAATTAAAAATTTCTAATGACTTCTTTTATGGTATGACGATTTACTGTATTTTTACAGATTAAAACAACCTAAAACATCCATGTAGTAAAGCCTTTATATATAATTTAGTATTACAATTTTATCTTTTAGATTTAATGAATCTAATTATGAAAAATGGAATAACTGTAGAATATAATTAAGTAATAGCATAACAAAAGATTAACTGCTGTTTAGTGATAATAATCAAAGGTAAAAAATGAATGCTATAAAATGAATGCTATAAAATGGAATTTTTTCTTTTTTCCTTGCAATATCTTTTTATAAAATTCTATAATACTTGTTATGAATAGAGTTGAATTAATTAAATCGGATACATTAGGCAGTATATTTACTGATTGTGATAATTGTAGAGTTGAAGGCCAATACTACTTTAGAAATAAGCAGGTTAAAAAAAACAATTGGAGGCATGTTAGCGACGTAGAGAAAGCTACATTGCTGGAAATGGATAATATCATTGAGGATTTTGATACATTTCTTGTATATAATCTTTTTGATCCTACTTTAATAAGACGGTCCAACTTTCACGGTCTTGTAAGAATTGGGAATATATCTGGTGAGTATCTAAGATTCCATGATTTAGAATTACCTCAGGGTATTGTAAATTCTACAATAATCTCTTGTGATATTGGTAATAACTGTGCCATTCATAACTGTGCCATTCATAACTGTGCATATGTAAGTCATTACATAATAAAAGACAGAGTTCTGCTTCACAATACTGATAAGAAGCACTCAGTTTATAAACAAATAGTTACTAAATATGGTCTAGATCAATTATCATATACTCTTTTGGAGTGCTAGAAGATTGGTTACATAGATGAGG
>CAYWGU010000054.1:0-18902 GCA_964457975.1 uncultured Spirochaetaceae bacterium
TGTCAGGATAGTTCGGTAACATATTTAAATATTTATTATAAAATTGAAAAAAGTGGGGCTATCGGCAATCTGTCGGGAATTTGATTCAAGTTGATAACTTTTTTCACTTATAATTTCTTAAATATATTAAATATTCGATTTAAAAAGAGTAAACAGCTAGGTGCATGTTTCTTTTTAAATGGATTTTAATGTTATTTTATGCTGTTTTCTTAGGAACCAATGGGTGTAGGTGTTCTCTAATTGAGGGGAAAAGATAGTCTAAGCAAGACAAGCCCGTACTCCTTGGACATGGCTTTGGGGACTCATCTACTAATCTCATATATTAGTCATAACGAGTGCTGGTAAGACTTTATATCCAGTAAGTCTTATCTTCCTTATCTTCTTAGTAAAGCAAGTTCTTTAATTAATATATGCTATCTGGGCTATATAAGATACTTCGTCACCGATGATAATTTTGTGCAAGAGTTAGTCTACTCTTATTCTGGTTCAATTACCTTTGCAACAATAGGGTAATGCTTCCGTTTTAAATTTTAATTAGATTTAAAGGATCTTTGTGTATTCTTGCAACTCCCGACAATATGGCTACAGACCTAGAATTACTAATTATATTGATTCTATGCATCAACGAATTACACCATCGTATTAAATATTTTAATCTTTAAAAGCTACAGGTGCTCTTTACATACATCTTTCGAATAAAGGATTGCATGGAATAATATGAGGTAATATTTATAAAATTATTCTATTTGTAAAAAAATGACTGTAAATATAATGGATTTTAGACATTAAAAAACCATCCCTTCCAAAAGGAAAGGATGGCGTTAGAATTTTAAGTTCTAAACTATTTTAGGTAAATACCTTTGAATGTATGGTAATCCATTGTGTTCTGATACCAACCACCCCATTTATCAGTATCAATCATATTGATAGTAATATAGTAGTAGAAAGGCATGATAGAACTGTCTTGGTTAACCATGATATCTTCAGCAGTTTTTAATACACCTAATCTGTCAACAGGATCAGAAATAGTTGCTGCTTCTTTTAGAAGTGTATCATATACTTCATTAGCATATTGACCACCGTTCATAGCTGCACCAGTCATGAACATATCTAAGAAGGTGTTAGGATCTTGATAATCACCAACCCAACCAGCTCTTCCAATTTCAAAATTACCTGAAGCTCTGTCATCTAAGAATGTACCCCATTCTTTATTTACTAGTTCAACATCAATACCAAGTTTTGTCTTTAATTGTTGTTGTACATATTCAGCAATCTGTTTGTGACCTTCTGAAGTATTGTAAAGGATTTCTAGTGAAGGGAAACCAACACCATTAGGGTAACCAGCTTCTGCTAAGAATTCTTGAGCCATTTCTGTAGCTTCTTCTTGGCTATCAAATGGGAATTCAAGTGCTTCATAGCCTGCCATTGGAGGTACGATACCCCAAGCAGGAATCTGTCCAGCTTTTGTTACACCTTCAACCATTTGATCACGATCAATTGCATAGCTAATAGCTTTTCTTACTAGAAGATTATCTAGAGGAGCTTTATTAACTTGGAAGATGTAGTAATATGTTGCCAATTGAGCGTTTGCTTGGTAAGAATCTTTCATCTGTGCTGAAGCAAGTTTATCAGTTGGTACATTTGTAATCCAATCGATTTCGCCGTTTGTAAACATATTGTAGTTTGTATTTTCATCATCTGAAGATAAAATAACTAATTTGTCAATTTTGATAGCATCGCTATCCCAGTATGTTTCGTTAGGAACGAAAGATAGGTAAGATTGAGGAACTCTTTCTTTTAGTAGGAAAGGTCCATTAGCTACGATGTTTTCTGGAGCTGTCCATTTGTCACCAAATTCTTCAATAGCATGTTTAGGAACAACTGCAAATGAGTAGTGTTCTAGAGCATCAACTGCATATGGAATAGGTCCAATTAAATCCATTTGGAATGTATAGTCGTCAAGAGCACGAATTCCAACTGCATCTGCACCAGCATCGCCAGAGTTATATTCTGCAGCACCAGCTAAGAACATGCAAGGGAACCATGCATATGGTGCAGCTGTATCAGGGTTTAATTCTCTTAACCAAGAATAAACAACATCGTTTGCTGTGATAGGTGTACCATCAGACCAATTTGTTTTTCTTAGGTGGAATGTATATTGAGTTCCATCTTCGCTTGCTTCCCAAGAAGTAGCTAGACCAGGAACTGCATTAGCTGTTATAGGGTCATTAGTTACTAGACCTTCAAACATAGCCATATAAATTCTGTGTTCTGGAACACCCTGGATTAATGCTGGGTCCAATGAAGCAGGTTCTGCGCCGTTTGAGATTGTGAATACCACGCCCTCGTCAGCAATTTTTTCTTCTTCTACAACAACTGGTGCTGCTTCTTTTTCTACAACAACTGGTGTTTTTACTTCTGCTTTTGGAGTTACTGCAACTTTTTCAACTGTTGTTGCAGGAGTTTCTTCAGCCTTTTTGTCTCCACCACAAGAAACAAAGACAGTGGCTAAAAGCAATATGCTTAGAGCAATCGACAATGATTTTTTCATAGATAGATCTCCTTAATGATTGATTTTTTCTATTTTCTATTTATATAATCTGATATATAGTATACCACATTACTTATTATTTAGTAAACGACGGATTATCAATTCAGTCAAGTGAAAACGCAAAAAACAACATAAAACGTTTTTTAACATACATTATGTTATGTTAATAACGGTAAAAAGGAGGGAATTAATTGAAATATCACTTAAAAGGTAAGAATGACAAGTTGTATTATAGGACAGGTTATCTGTCGAAGGTGTTCTGCATCCTGTATTTTATATTCTTTGCATGGCAGATTCTATTGCATTTAACAGAGGGAGAGAGTTTAATTACAATGATTGTTCCCCTCCTTATATTAGCATTGGCTTTAGTCGGTATCTTGTATAGAGACTATTATGTAGTAGATAATAGAGAAGGTAAGGTTCATAAGGTCTTTGGTGTATTTCCTTTTACTTCTGATGAAGTTACTCCAATAGATGATTTAAGACGAGTTGAAGTAACTCACTTTGTGAAAGGAACGTATAGTAATGACCCTAATTTAAAGAAAAAAGGCCGCGCGTATAGAGCTCAATTATCTTTTGGTTTGCGCTTAAAAAATGATAATTTGATTGTTATTGAAGTAATTGATGAGAAAAAGAGTGGTGGATTTACTGAAACTGCTGCTTTAAAAATTAGTGAATATTTGGGAGTTGAATATTTCCAAGATAGAGCGAGAGACTTAGATACTGATGTTCGAATTCGAGACTTAAAATAATGAATTGATGGTAAATATTTCTTAAAGTTTTAGTAAAAGCCATCTTGTAAGTGTTAAAAATAGTAGACAATAAGCTGTTTTTAATATGGTTAAAATAAGGTAATATAAGAAATAAGGTTTTAAAGGTTAACTTTAAACTAATTTGGTTAATATTGGTTTTGTTGATGTAAAATTGTAGATAACATTGCATAATCTTGCATAATTATATATTATTATACCCAACTGTTAAAAATATCTGTATATTTTTTGTCAGTTTAAAACGAAGAAAAACCAATAGAGGATAATTTATGACGAAATATATTTTCAGACGTTTGCTTGGAATGATTCCTACATTACTGATTATTATTACATTGAGCTTTTTTATTGTTCGTATTGCACCTGGTGGACCTTTCGATGGAGAAAGAGCACTTCCAGAGGCTGTAAAAGCTAATATTGAAGCTAAATACCATTTAGATGAACCCGTACTTCAACAATACGGCAGATATTTATTTGATGTAGTAAGAGGTGATTTAGGTCCTTCTTATAAGTACAAAGACAATGATGTAAACTATTATATCTTTACATCTCTCCCAAACTCCGCTGTTTTAGGTTCAATTGCAATTATACTTGCTTTGTCCTTTGGAATTTTATTTGGTGTCCTTGCAGCGTTATATCAAAATACGTGGATAGACTATCTGACGATGGGAGTAGCTGTTATTGGTATATCCGTTCCACTCTTCGTAATCGGGCCAGTTTTGCAACTGGTCTTTGCCATGAATTTAGGGTGGTTCCCAACCTCAGGTTGGTATTCAACAGGAGAAGGTTGGACATCGGTTGTATTACCAGCTCTTTCTCTTTCCTTTGCTTATTTTGCTACAATTGCACGTCTAACAAGATCATCTATGCTTGATACTTTAAGAAGTGATTACATCAGAACAGCTAAAGCTAAGGGTATGAAAAATAGTACCATTATTATTAAACATGCTATGAAGGGCGCATTGCTTCCTGTAGTTAGTTACTTAGGACCTGCATTTGCTGGTGTTATTACCGGTTCAATTGTTATTGAGCAGGTTTTCCGTGTACCAGGTATTGGTAAGTTTTTCATTCAAAGTTCATTTAATCGTGATTACACCTTAATTATTGGTGTTGTTATTGTATTCTCAGTAATACTTGTTATTATGAACTTTCTTGTTGATATCGTTTATGCACTACTTGATCCCCGTATTGCTTATTAATAAAAAGGACTTATAAAAATTTATGTTAAAAAATAAGAAAAAAGATAAAGATAACGCCGTTGTTAATGAGTTTGATCAAGTAATAGTTGGTAACAGTTTAACAAAAGATGCTTGGAAAAGATTACGAAAGAACAGGATGGCTGTAATTGGCCTTGTTGTTGTTTGTATTTATGCTTTTCTTGCTGCCTTCGCTTCATTCCTTCCAATGTATGCTTATGATGAAATTATTCTGGATCACCAGAATTTACCTCCGTCATGGAATACAAGTGCTGGTGAGCTAATGGTGCAGGACAAACTTGAAGGTTTATTTTTCACTTCTTGGAAAGAAGGACGTCTTGAATTAAATGACGAACAAGATGATCAAATTAAATCTTGGATTGAAGACAGTAAAACTACCAAAGTTTGGAAGATGGTTTATACTCAAGGTATGATTCAGCTTAATAGCGGTGATTTTAGTTGGACAGCTGCAGAGCAGAAGAAAATTGATAAACTGCAATATGATATTAATTCAGAACTATTTGTAACAGTTGATAAAGTTGTAGTAGATGGTGTGGTTCTTGAAAAACTCTCGAGTGATCAAGTAGGCACTGTTTATGCGACCCTATTGGGCCTTGCTGATAATTTAGCTATTATGGCACAAACCGATACTGAAATGCGAGCTTTGGTAGAAAATACTCTAGAATTAACTGAAGAACAAAAAGAATCATTAAGTGATGCAGATATTGAAATTCGCATTGATAAAGGTATCGATAAAATGGGTGCTGCTAAATATGAGAGCAAAACCGTTGATAATTTAGTTGGTAAGGTTGATGCTCAAATTCTAAGAAATGTTGTAAAAGACTTAAGAACTCAAAATAAAGCAGACAATGTCACTTTCCCAATTAAAGAAGACGTTACAGTTAATGAAGGAATGGTTGCTAGTGTTTCTGCTTCATTAAAGAGTGAAAGACATTATCTATTTGGAACAGACTACAGTGGTCGTGATTTATTAGCACGTATCATTTATGGTGGTCAGATTTCAATTATGATTGGTTTGATTGGTACATTATTCAGTGTATTCATTGGTATTGTATTAGGCGCTCTTGCAGGGTACCTAGGTGGTAGAGTTGATTACATAATAATGAGAATTGTTGATGTAATGTATGGTCTACCTTATATGTTGATTGTTATTATATGTATGGCTATATTCGGGCGTAGTATTATGAACTTGTTTATAGCATTAGGTATAGTTAGTTGGTTGACCATTGCACGTATGGTTCGTGGTCAAATCATGAGTTTGAAGAATAGTGAATATGTTGAGGCAGCTCGTTCAATGGGTGCTAAAACATGGAGAATTATTTTTCGTCATATGATTCCAAACTCATTATCAATCATAATTGTTTACTCCACGTTAAGAGTACCTGCATTTATTATGCAGGAATCATTCTTGTCTTTCTTAGGCTTAGGTGTTCAAGCACCATTTGCTTCTTGGGGCTCTTTAATTAGTAACGGTGTTTCAAGTATGACCATTTACCCTTGGAGATTGCTCTTCCCATCTATTGCAATGACATTGTTCTTATTTGCTATGAACTTCTTTGGTGATGGATTAAGAGATGCATTCGACCCACAGAGTAAGAACCAGCTTTAGGAGCAAAAAATAATGGAAAATGATAAAAAAATAATTTTAGATGTTAAAAATCTTCAAACTCACTTTTTGACTGATGCCGGTGTGGTTAAGGCTGTAGACGGTGTATCCTTCAATGTTAGAGAAGGTGAAACAATTGGTATTGTAGGGGAATCTGGTTCTGGTAAGAGTGTAACAAACCTTTCTATCATGAAGCTAATTCCATCTCCTCCTGGAAAGATAGTTGGTGGTGAGGTTTTATTTGAAGGTCAGAATATTCTAGATTTAAGTGAAAAGGAACTTCGTGCTATTCGTGGAGATAAAATCTCCATGATTTTCCAAGATCCCATGACTTCTTTGAATCCCTTCTTAAGAATTTCGACTCAGATGATTGAAACCATCCGATTGCATAACAAACATATAAGTAAAGCTGAAGCTAGAGAGAAATCTATAAAGCTATTAGAAGATGTTGGAATCCCTGCAGCTAGAGAGCGAGTAGATAGCTATCCTCACCAGTTTTCTGGTGGTATGAGACAGAGAGTAATGATTGCCATTGCTCTATCTTGTAATGCTCAAGTTTTAATTGCTGATGAACCAACTACGGCCTTGGATGTAACAATTCAAGCTCAGATTCTTGAATTGATTCAAGATATTAGCAAGAAATATAAAACTTCAGTAATCTTAATTACCCACGACTTAGGTGTTGTTGCTGGCATGTGTGATCATGTTTGTGTTATGTATGCTGGTCGTATTGTTGAAAAAGCAAATACGGAAGACCTATACAAGAAACCTCTTCATCCCTATACAGAAGGTTTGATTAGGAGTGTACCAAGAATGGATACATCAAGTAAAAAAGATAAGTTGTTCTCAATTGAAGGACAACCACCTAATGTAATTGATCTTCCTCCTTGTTGCCCATTCCATCCTCGTTGCCACAAAGTAATGGAGGAATGCAAGTATGCTTATCCACCAAGAAAAACTTTTGATGGTCATGAAGTATCATGTTGGTTATATGCTACTGATGAAGAAAAAAGGGAAGCTATGAAGAATGTAGAGGAGAATGACAAATAATGAGTGATAAAAAAGAACCTTTATTGGTTGTAAAAGGCCTTAAACAACATTTTCCAATTACTACTGGCGGAATGTTTAGCAAAGTAAAAGGTGCTATTCGTGCTGTTGATGGTATTTCCTTTGAAGTTAATGCCGGTGAAACACTGGGTATTGTAGGTGAATCTGGTTGTGGTAAATCAACTACAGTTAGATCCATTGCCCAGTTATATAGACCAACAGCCGGTGAGGTATTATTTGATGGTGTTGATTTATGTAAATTGTCTGATAGAGAACTTGAAAAAGCTCGTCGTCAAATTCAGATGATTTTCCAAGATCCATATGCCTCCTTAGATCCTAGAATGACGGTTAGATCTATTATTGCTGAACCACTGATTATTTTCAATAAAAGAGGACTTTTGGATAAAAAGTTGTCCAAACTTGATATTGAAGAAAAAGTTGAAGGATTGATGGAAAGAGTTAATTTAAATAAAGCCTTCAAAAACCGTTACCCACATGAATTCTCTGGTGGTCAAAGACAAAGAATTGGTATTGCAAGAGCATTGGCTCTAAATCCAAAAATTATATTGGCTGATGAACCTGTTTCTGCACTTGATGTATCAATTCAGGCTCAGATTTTAAACCTACTTAATGATTTACAACAAGAATTAGGTTTGACTTATTTATTTATTGCGCATGATCTTGCTGTTATTCAACATATTTCAACAAAGGTTGCTGTAATGTACTTAGGTAGGATTGTAGAGGTTGCTGAGAAAGATGAATTATATGAGCATCCAGCACATCCTTATACTCAAGCTTTATTGTCTGCAGCTCCAATCCCAGATCCTGCGATTGAAAGAAAAAGACAAAGAATTATTCTAACAGGTGATGTTCCATCTCCTGATAAAGAACAAAAAGGTTGTTATTTCCAAGCTCGTTGTCCTAAGAGAATGCCTTGGTGTACATGTCATGTACCACCAACATTTGAATTAAGTGAGAAGCAAAAAGTTGCTTGTTGGTTATATGATGAAAGAGATTTCTCTAAAGTATCAATGGAAGAAGCACAAGCTGATGCAAAGGTACAATCTGATGCAAAAGCAAAAGCGATAGCCGATGCTAAAGCAAAGAAGAGCAAAAAAACAAAATAAGTTTAATGGAAGTTTTTATGTTAATTAAGTTAATTGATTGACAAGGTTGCCAATGGGTTCTTTAATTAGAAGTACCTGTTGGCAATATTTATCTATAAGGAATACAAAGATGACACGTAAAGTATATTTAGAAAGTCTTGGTTGTGCAAAGAATCAAGTTGATGCTGAAGTAATGCTCAATATCTTAAAGAAGAAAGGATATGTTCACACTGAAGATATGAGTGAGGCAGATTTAATAATAATCAATACCTGTGGTTTCATTGAACCCGCAAAGGAAGAATCCCTCAATACACTATTTGAAATAAGAGATGCAAATCCTGATAAGAAAATTATCTTTAGTGGTTGTTTGACTCAAAGATATTCTGATGTACTTGAACTACCAGAAGCTGATGCTATATTTGGTAATAGAGATTTAAGACTGATTGGAGATTTAGCTGATGAATTATTTGACGATAAATTAGAAGACCAACTTATTGTAACTCCTGCATATCCTGATCCTGATGATGATGCTTATGAAAGGGATGAGTTGTTAAATTTTCCTGGCTCTGCCTTTTTAAAACTTAGTGAAGGTTGCAATCATAACTGTGCATACTGTGCAATTCCTATTATTCGTGGACCACTTAGATCTAGACCACAAAAGAAAATTGTAAAGGAAGCAGAAATGCTTGCAGAACGTGGTGTTAGAGAGATAAATATCATAGCTCAAGATTTAGCTGCCTGGGGAACTGATGTGGATGGCGAATCTCATCTACTTGAGTTACTTGAAATACTTTGTAAAATTGAAGGTGATTTTAGAATGAGACTTCTGTATATTCATCCAGATGCATTTCCACATGAATTGATCAATTTTGTAAAGACTCATGACAAGGTATTACCTTACTTTGATATCCCATTCCAGCATGCAGCAGTTAATGTATTGAGTAAAATGGGAAGAGTTGGAAATGAAGAAAGCTATTATCAACTTATAAAGAGCATTAGAGATGAAATTCCTGAAGCCGTCATAAGAACTACAATTATGTTGGGGTTTCCTGGTGAAACAGATGAAGAATTTGAAATATTAATGAAGTTTGTTGAGCGATGCCGCTTTGATTGGATGGGCTCTTTCTTATATTCTCGTGAAGAGGATACAGTTGCCTACGATATGAGAGCTGAAAAAGAACATAAAGAAGCACATAAAAGGGCTGTAAAATATCAACTTAGATTGCAGGACTTGCAAGAAAGGATTACCAGTGAAGAACTTGAAAAGAAATTTGTTGGTAATGTTTATGATGTATTAATTGAAGAGATAATTGAAGGTGAAGACCTTGCAATTGGCAGAATTTATTCACAGGCACCAGAGGTAGATGGAGCAACAGTTGTAATGGGAAGAAATCTTCAACCTGGAACCATTGTAAAAGCTGGAATAAGAAGAGTTAATGGCGTTGATTTAGATGCAATGGTACTTGGAGAGTTTAATGGCTAATATGCAGCAATGGTTGGAAAAGTTAAATAAGGAGCAACGAGAAGCTGTTCTTGAAAATGAACGCCCTCTTCTCGTTTTAGCAGGTGCAGGTTCAGGTAAAACACGTGTTATTACCACCAAAATAGCTTATTGCATTAAAGAACTTGACTACAAACCTTGGAATATATTAGCTGTAACATTTACAAATAAAGCGGCAAGGGAGATGAAGGACAGAGTTCTGGACATGCTCCCTGAGGAAGATCCTAATTCATTTAATATAAGAACATTTCACTCCTTCGGGGTGTGGTTGTTACGACGATTTAATGATGAAGCAGGTCTTCAACCTGGATTTACAATCTACGATGATTCTGATTCTCTATCACTCCTTAAAACTAAATATTCCTCCATGACAAAAAAAGAATTGAAACCAATTATGAAATCAATCCTTAAAGCCAAGGATATGGGACTAAATCCTTTTAGTCCTAATTTAAGTCTGCTGAGCCCTGAGCCTAATTTTCCACGTTATTTTGAGAATTATGAGTCAGCTTTAAAAGAAGTTGGTAATGTGGATTTTGCTGATTTAATTACGATTCCAACACGATTATTGGATGAAAATATCATGATTAGAGATTTTGTTCAAAGACGATTTAAGGTAATACTTGTGGATGAGTATCAGGATTCAAACGTAGCCCAATTTGAAATGTTGAAGCGTCTTGTTGGACCTGATACCTTCATAAGTGTTGTAGGGGATGATGATCAAAGCATCTATCGTTTCCGTGGTGCTGAAATAAAGAATATTCTATCCTTTCCAAAGGTGTTTCCCAATTCAAAGAGCATAGTACTTGGACAGAACTATAGATCAACTAAGAATATATTATCGTTGGCAACCTCTGTTATTTCCCACAATACAAATCGTCATCCCAAGGCTCTGAGAACTGATAATCCAATTGGGTCGAAACCTCAATTATATTATGTAGATGATGAGGTAAATGAAGCCTATACGGTTTATTCTCTTCTTAAAAGAAACAGCAACTTTGATAACAGTGCAATCCTTTATAGGACAAATGCTCAATCAAGTGCATTTGAAACCTTGTTTACAAAACGTCATATACCCTACAAAATTGTTGGTGCATTGAAGTTCTATGATCGTGAGGAAGTTAAAGATGCTCTTGGATTACTCCAGTTATTTGTTAATTCTAGAGATATTGTTAACTTTAGACGAATGATCAACAAACCCACTCGAGGAATTGGCCCAACCTCCATTGCAAAGATTGAAAGTTTTCTTCCAGAAGCAAAGGGGGACGTATTTGATGCAATTAAAATAGCCGTTGAGAATAAAGTCCTTTCAGCTAAATCTACAAACAGTGCTGCCAAATTTATTCAAACAATGGAAAGATCCTATCAAATGATTGAAGAAGGATTGCTTGGAGAAGGTGTTAAATTTCTTTTGGATGAAATGGGGCTTGTTAACTACTACATGGTTGAGGATAGCAAGAATCATACCTTTAAAGTTGAAAACTTAAATCAATTGGTTAATGCAATCAGTGAATATGCCTCCTCCACAGATGGCCTTTTGGCCTTTCTTGAAGAGGTAACACTTGATAGATCAAAACTTGGTATTGAAGATCCAACTAAAGATGATGGAGTAACACTTATTACAATGCACAATACAAAAGGGCTTGAGTTTGATGATGTATATGTTGTTGGATTGGAGGAAACCTTATTTCCAAGTGCCATGAACAGTGATGATGATGATGGAATAGAAGAAGAGAGACGATTGTTCTATGTAGCTGCTACTCGTGCTAGAGAGAACCTATACTTATTCAGTGCTAAATCAAGAAGAGTATGGGGAAGAATGGAATATGATAGAAAACCCTCAAGGTTTTTAGATGAAATAGATGCTAAAGAGATAGAAGTAATTGGATCTCGTCCAAGAGCTTATTCTGCATGGGATGAAAAAGCAAATAAATATTTGAATAAAGGTGATTATGGACTTCTGGATGAAAAAAGGAAGACTCATGCTCCTCGTCATGGAGTAGCTCATGAAAGAACAGAATCAAATATATATAAAAATACAAACAATTTTCCACAGGATGCTAGCTCTTTGATTCATAAAGGCTTTAATACAAAGTTTGAATTTGAAAAAAAGGATGATGGGTTTGCCTCTTATGCTGTTGATGATAAAGTCAATAATGTTGAAAAAGGCAATGGGACCGTTATTAGCTGTGTTTCAAGCAGAGATCGTGAGGTAATAGAAGTTAAATACGATAGTGGGAAAGTTGCAAAATATATTTCTAAATATGCAAAGCTAACAAAACTTTAAAAATTCTCTTACTTGTTTATAAAGAAAGAAATAATTTATAAAAAAGAGGGTGTATCTCTAGACAATTTTTATCATATATGGTAAATCTTTTAGAGTTGTACAGAATTAAACTTTAGTTCCGTGCGCCAAACAAAATGAACTTAATGGCAGAAACCAAAAACTTTTAGTTGGAGGTTTTGCGCTTGACTGACCTGACTACTCGATAACTAGGGTGAATAATAGCTATCTTGTCGGTGACTAAGAATTGATATTTATGAAAATTACAGGTTCTCAACATGCAATGGAATTAAATACATGTGCTTTTTTACTGGTTTTTTTGAGTCCATAAAATTATTATGCAAGTATATAGGTACGAGATGTAGGAATCTCAAATCTCTAAATTAACCCGACCTTTCCTCAGAGATTATACTATATAAACACAGAATAAATAAAATGGGTAACTTAAATTGTATTGTCACTGTTATCTTTTGAAGTTTGAAATTTATTTTTTATAAAATGAAAATAAATTGATAATTAGATGGAAGTGCAGAGTAGGGGATGTTTAAGCCTGTCGGGATGATAGATTTTTAATCTATTGTCAAATAATATAAATTAGTAGGGAAACCTACATCAAATAGGGTATTTTTTTATGAAAACTATTTTTGTTAAACCACTCTCAATGGAGAAAAAGTGGTACATTCTAGATGCAGAGGGCAAGGAACTTGGTCATGTTGCTGTTGTCGCTGCACGTATTCTCCGCGGAAAAAACAAACCAGAATATGTTCCTCACCAAGATATGGGTGATTACGTAATTATTATTAATGCAACCAAAGCTAAAATGTCAGGTAAAAAGTTTGATGATAAAATGTATTATAGTCACTCTAACTACCCTGGTGGTTTCCGTGCTACAAATTATTCTGATATGCTTGATAGAACTCCTTGTTTCCCAATGGAACATGCTCTTAAAGGTATGTTACCACGTGGACCTCTAGGTCGTTCATTATTCACAAACTCAAAAGTTTATGCTGGTGCAGATCATCCTCACATGGCTCAAACACCTATTGCAGTTGAAATATAAGGGGATCGGTAAAATGGTAAAGAAAAAAATTGAAAGTAAAGTAAATCTTGGTACTGGTGTTGGACGTAGAAAGACTTCAACTGCTCGTGTATATGTAAGAGAAGGTAGTGGCGTAATTGTCGTTAACGGCAAAGAAGCTGGCGAATATTTTGCCAATCCATTACTTGTAATATTATTACAACAACCTCTAACATTGACAGAAACTACTGCAAACTATGACATTTTAATTAATGTTGGTGGTGGTGGTATCTCTGGACAAGCTGGTGCTTGTCGACATGGTATTGCTAGAGCTCTTTGTGATATTGACGAAGCTAACAGACCTGCATTGCACACAGCTGGCTTAATGACTCGTGATGCTCGTATGGTTGAACGTAAAAAGTTCGGTCAAAAGGGTGCTCGTAGAAAATTCCAGTTCAGCAAACGTTAATATTTATTTATTATGGTTGTTGCAACAATCAAGAGGAGAGCAATTTTGGATGGCTTTACAGTCACACCAAAGGAGAGCTCTCCTTTTTTTGTCCCCAATTATCTTCTTGATACCTATCCTGATTTGGTATTTTACGATGGAGATGAGATAAACGAGGAAGGATTAATATTCCTTAACTCTTTAAGCAGAATTTATCTGTGCAGAAAAAAATCAACAGAATTATTATCGTATCGTGAGCATTCAAGTTTTGAATTAACAAATAAGTTACGCAAAAGAGATTTTACAAAGTTTGAAATTGATGCTGTGCTTGCTTTATTGATTGAGAAAAACTATCTAAATGATAGAAGATTTACTGAAGTATTCATCCTCTCAAGACTTAGAAAAAAAGCTGAAGGTAAACCAATGATTTTGAAACGTCTTATGCAAAAAGGTATCTCTTATGCATTATCTGATGAGGTATATGGTGAAGTAGTTGATCATGATTTGGAAATGGAAATTCTTCAAAGAGCCTTTGAAAAACAAAATAGAAAATATGGGAATAATAATGAAAAGTTTATCAATTCGATGTTGAGACTTGGATTTAATTACACTCAAATAAAGAATATAATTAAAGCTAAAGAATACACTAATTTTAATAAATTATAACGTCTTTTAATTCTTAATTTGTAGCAATTTCTATTCCAATATTATAGTATGGTTCTCATTATGATAGATAATTTACTTTTACAATTTATAGAAAAAATTCCAGAAGCTTTTATTGGAATGATAATTTTGCTTGCAGTTATTGCAGTTTGTCTTTTAGTTTTAGGAAAGGGCGCAGATATTTTAGTTGATGAAGCTGTCGGCTTATCAGTTAAATGGGGCGTTCCTAAGATGTTAATTGGAGCAACTGTTGTGAGTCTTGGTACCACCTTACCGGAAGTAACTGTTTCAGTACTTGCTGCAATCAACGGTTCACCTGATTTAGCAATGGGAAATGCAGTTGGATCAATTATATGTGATACAGGCTTGATACTTGGTATTGCAATAATTATAAACCCCTTACCCTTTAAAAAATCAGTAGTTAGCCGACAAAGTTGGAATCAATTTGGAGCTGGTATGCTTTTGGTTTTAACGGCCTTTGTTTTTGGAGGTGGAATTAAATCCATCAATCACGGAGGAAGTATACCTCAAGTTATGGGATGGGTATTCCTTGGCATTCTTGTTCTTTATATTATGAGTACCATTAGATGTGCAAAAAAGAGCGATGGTGATGAAGAATGTTCATTTGCGATTCCAGCGGATCAATCTGCTGCAAATATTTTAATAAAATTAATGTTTGGTATTGTCTTGGTAATTGCATCATCAAAAGTATTAATTCCTGTAGTTCAAGAATTGGCAATGAGATTGCATATTCCAGAAACAGTAATTGCAGCAACTTTAGTTGCTTTTGGAACAAGTCTTCCTGAATTAATTACAGCAGTTAATGCCTCTAGAAAAGGATATGGCGATCTTGCAATTGGTAATGTACTTGGAGCTGATATATTAAACGTTCTGTTTGTAGTAGGGGCTGCCGCTTCTGTAACACCTGGTGGCTTACATGTTGATGTTAACTTCTTCCACATATTGTTCCCTGCAATGATATTTGTGCTACTTGTTAGCAAATTATCAATATCATTTTCAAAGGATTCTCTAAAAAAACCTGTAGGTTTTGTTTTACTTGGAGCTTATTTGATTGTAACTGTAGCAAGTTACGTTATTAATGTATAAATAATTACCGATAAATATTTATAAAAAAATGGAAAGCATCTGAGATTATCATTTGCTTTCCATTATTTATTTAAGATTTTTTATTCTTATTTTACCTTAATGTTAAATGCATCAAGTCCTGCATATCTTGCATTATCACCTAGATAATCTTCAATACGCATTAATTGATTGTATTTTGCAAGTCTATCTGAGCGGGACATTGAACCTGTCTTGATCTGACCTGTTCCAAGTGCTACTACAAGATCTGCAATGAAATCATCACTGGTTTCACCACTTCTGTGGGATACAACTGATGTATAACCGTTGCGTTTTGCCATTTCAATAGCTTCAACAGTTTCTGTTAATGTTCCAATCTGATTTAATTTGATTAGAATTGAATTTGCTAGTTTCTGATCGATACCCATTTGAAGTCTTTCAGTGTTTGTTACAAATAAATCGTCTCCAACAATCTGTACTTTATCACCAATAGCGCTATTTAATAGCCTCCAGCCTTCAAAGTCATCTTCAGCCATGCCATCTTCAAGGGAGATGATTGGATATTTTTCTACCCAACTTGTCCACTTATCAACCATCTGTTGACTTGTTAGTGTCTCACCAGTAGACCATCTTAATGTATATAATTTTGTTTTTTCATCATATAACTCTGAAGCTGCAGGATCTAATGCAATCATGAAGTCTCCATCACGACCTGCTGTATAACCAGCTAATTTAATAGCTTCTAGGATTACTTCAACTGCTTCTTCATTAGATTTTAAATCTGGAGCAAAACCACCTTCATCACCAACACTGGTATTGTAACCTCTGCCTTTTAGAACAGTTTTTAAATGATGAAATACTTCAGCTGTCATTCTAATAGCTTCTCTAATAGAAGTAGCACCAATAGGCATTGCCATGAATTCCTGGAAATCTACTTTATTATCACTATGAGCTCCACCATTTAAGATGTTAGACATTGGAACTGGTAATGTATTTGAATGAAAATTACCTAAATAAGCAAATAGAGGAAGTTCTTGATAATCTGCGGCAGCTCTTGCTACAGCAAGTGAAACACCAAGAATTGCATTTGCTCCAAGTTTTGCTTTGTTTGGAGTACCATCTAGAGCAATCATTGTTCTATCAATGCTTAATTGTTCTAATGCATCCATGCCTTCTATAACTGGGGCAATAACATTATTAACATTGTCCACAGCTTTAAGTACGCCTCTTCCAAGGAAACGTGATTTATCGCCATCTCTAAGTTCTACAGCTTCGTGTACACCGGTAGATGCACCTGAAGGTACAGCTGCACGACCAAAAGCGCCACTTTCTAAATAGCAATCTACTTCAACAGTAGGATTACCTCGAGAGTCTAAGATTTCACGTGCTTCAATTGATTCAATAATACTCATATTTAACTCCTATAAGATTAATAGTATAACTAAAGTATCGTAACAATTTCCTAATTAGTCAAGAAAATTAATCAATTTGTAAAATTTTTATGATATAGTAGGTAAAAAGAGGTGCTACAAAAAAATAGAGTGTGAGAATAACAAAATCTTTTCAAATTAGCTCTATAATGTTATAAGGTAGAAGGAGTCTTTTTAAATATGATGAATATGAATAATAAAAATAAAATATATAATATGCCTGAGCTGAATGAGAACTTATTAAAACAAGTTATCTTTTCAATGGAGAATCAGAAATCGAATGGGTTTTTAGATCTATTTACCAATGCTATAGTAGAAGTAGATAATTCAGAAGATAAGGTACAGGTTTCATCTGATATAAATCCTGGCCACTTTGATAAATTAATCATTACAGATTATCCAAACAGATTTTTATTAGTTCCAACTTGGGGGCCTTTTGAAGGGTTCAAAATGAGAGAGACCTTTGTTGATAATTTAAAGAATCCTATATTCAAAGAAAAACTTAATCGAGTATTGCACACAGGTCGAGGTGTATTTAAAAAATTCAAAGAAGTATTACATTCAAATTTGGCTATTGAAAGACAATGGTATTCATTTAAAGAGAGCTATATGAAAGATGTAGTTATTAAGTGGTATGAATTCAATGAAGGATCAATAAATTTAGAACAGTTACCTTTAGATATAGAAGAACTCCCAGATGATTTATTATTAGAGGATTTCCAGTTTGAATTTTATGAAAAGGACGAAAAAGCTGAAGAAATAGATCTATTAATGAATTCATCATTTGAAGAAATAAGTGAAATTGAAACCTTTTTAATTAAAAATAGAAGAATAAATGAAATTAATACTAATCATTTGTGTATACTAACACCCGACGATAAGTTAGTTGGCTATCTAGAATATAAAAAAAATATCGATAGCTTTAATGAAGTACTCTCATATGGAATAATGCCTGAATACAGAGGAATAGGTTTGTTTGGTATGATGATAGATAGATTGGTTCGACAATCAAATAGGGAAGGTTGTAGTACAATATTGTTATTTTTTACTTCAAATTTTATAAAAATAGAAAAAAAAGTTAAAAATTGTAAAATAACATGTAACCTTGCGTATACTTCGATTGATGTTAAGCTATGGATGGAAAATAATACTTCAACAGAATTATTAGAAGTCTAATTTTGAATGAATTTATATGATTTCATTAAATAGCAATCAGATATATTGACATTATATTTTTTGATGTCATAATAAAAAAAGAAAATTTCTATTGACAAAATGACTATAGGCAATAGAATAGACTATATTGAATGTTTTAAAAAACACTGTAATGGTTGTTCTTTAAGACAGGTGTATTAAATTTTGTTTTATACTATGGGAAAAATATCTTGACAGATAGTATTACCCTTGTTACAATTCAGAATATATATATGGAAAATTTAAGGGGTAAAGTATGGCGTTGCCATGTTCCCGAAACTATTTGGAGGAAGTATGAAAAAAATTTCTGCTTTATTATTAACTGCTGTGCTAGGTAGTAGCATGGTTTTTGCTGGAATTGGTGGTAGTGTTACTACTACATATGGTATGGATTTGGACACTAAAGAATTAGGTTTTGCTAATGCCAATGCTGTAATAGGTAATTTCGAATTCTCAACAGAAGATTCAATAATTAGCGAAGGTGATATTCACGCTGAAATCACAGGTTCATTAGTTATTAACACTGGTGATTTGAGTGATGTTGTTGGTTTAGATACAGTTGATGCTGGTTCAGGTGAAGAGAATTTTGCTTTTTTTAATGTTGATGATTTTGCTTTTTCAGCTAAAGTTGTTGGTCCTAACTGGTATGTAGATATTACTGATGCTGTTGACTTAGCAGATTATGCTGCTGACTTTGCTGCTGATGATGACGATGAAGCATTCCACAATTATTCTTTTGCATCCTCAGGTATTGATGGTGTAACAGTTGGCTATACTTATGAAGAAGGCAAAACTGTATTAGTATCTTTTGGTTCATGGATTGATTTTGATGATACACTAGCTAAAACTTATTTAGCTGTTGCTACTCCTGCTTATAATTTAAGTGATAGCTTCACTGCTGAATTTGCTCTAGCTCTTCAAAATGACAATAGTAATGTTGATTTTGGTGGTGGTATGAAAATGGCATTCACTGATGCTGATAGTAATAGC
>CAYWGU010000055.1:0-18816 GCA_964457975.1 uncultured Spirochaetaceae bacterium
AGAGAAATATAAGGATAAACATAATTTCATTAGCATCTGCCCTGAGGTAGAAGGCGGTCTTCCAACTCCAAGAATTCCTTGTGAAATAGTCGGTAATAAAGTTCTTAATAAAGAGGGTGAGGATAAAACTTGCGAATTTGATAAAGGTGCAAAAATAGCTATTTCAAAGGCACAAAAATATAAGGTTCAGGTTGCAATACTAAAAAGTAATTCACCATCTTGTGGAACTGGTATAATATATGATGGTACTTTCTCCAATAATTTAAAAAAAGGTAATGGAGTTACCTCTCAAATGCTTTCTGATTATGGTGTTTATGTCATTACAGAAGAAGAATTAGATAAAATAGAATATCTGTTATTAAATGATGAGTAAATTATACTCATCTAGATTAATATAGTAGTTATAAAATTTTGAATTTCTATTTGTGAAAACAACCAAGCTTTTTTTTGGATAAATTATTTCCTCTTAATTTTTAATTACATTTAATAATTGTATCAGAGCTATGGAATAGATTAAAATTATAAATTCTTTAATTTCATTATATTCGATACCTTTCAAGTTTCTATAATTGCAATAACGTGTTTTATTATCGAAGAAAGTTTCTAGAATTGTTTTCTGTAACTAGATTTTTATTTTAATAAAAATAGAAGTTAATTTTTCTTAAATTTACTAAGAATAAGAATAAAATAAGAAGAATTTGAACAATTGACTTTATCCATGTAAAAACAATAGAAATCTAGTTTATTGGTTTTTATTCTCAACTATTTCAATTTCATTATCATTTTTCATTTTAACAGTTTCAATTTTTCGTTTTGCTTCTTCCAATCCACTTTCAAGTTTTTTAGATAAGTCCATTCCTTCTTCAAAAAGTTTCAAACTTTCTTCAAGGGAAGTATTGCTATTTCTTAGCAATGTAGCTATTTCTTCCATTCTTTTCAAATTGTCTTCAAATTTCATATTATTCCACCTTTACTTTAATTGTTCCGTCTTTTACTCTTAAACCCAATAACTCATCTTTATCGATTTGAGTTATTGAAGATATAAGCTTACCTCTTTCATTTTGTATAATAGAATAACCTCTATCCAGAACTGATGTGGGACTTAAAGCCATTAATTCTGTATTGGTTATATTAAACCTAGAAAATGATTGTTGATATATTTTATCAATATTTGTTTGATAAATATTCTTTAAATCTTGATTTCTTTGATTGATATAATTTATTCTATTCTCGAAGCTAATAAACACATCTTTATCTATTTTTTCAATGCTATACCTTTTTTGATCAATCTTTCTTTCAATGATATTAATCATTTCAGAATTTAATGTTGAAAGATAAACTCTGCCGTTTGTAATTTTTGAATCTACATTACGAGCAATGTCATTTTGTATATCTTTAAAATGATAATTAATATTAGAATAACTATCATCAATATTTCTTTTAATTTCATTCTGCAATGTAAGATTTTTATAGCTTGTATTTTCTATTTTAGAATCAATGCTTCTTTCAATGTCATTTTCACTATTTGCCATTCTAAATAAAAGTGAATCAATTTTGTTTAGAATCAAACTCTGTAGCATTCTTTTATCAAAATGAAGTGTTCTTTCTTTAAAAAAGCTGATTTTGTTTTTTATGCTATGATTTATGTTGAACTTTAATTCTTTATTCTTTTCTATTGCATCAAATATCCCAGAACTTGCAAGCTCTGCTGCAGCTGAAGGGGTTGGTGCTCTAAGATCTGCTACAAAATCACTTAGTGCCCAATCTATTTCGTGGCCAACTCCACTTATAACAGGGATCTCACTAATAAGAATTGAATGTAAAACACAGTCCTCGCTAAAGGGAAGTAGGTCTTCTATTGATCCACCACCACGGGTTACAATTAGCTGATCACATAGCATGTATTCGTTTGCAATATCGATGGCTTTTGAAATAGTTTTACCTGCATTGGAGCCTTGAACTACTGCTGGAATTATTATTACATCTAGAGAAGGTGCTCTACGAGCCAAAACTTGAAGAACATCTTGAAGGGCAGCAGTAGTTGGTGAAGTTACAATTCCGAGTTTTTTAGGAATTTTACAGATGCGTTTTTTGTATTGATTATCAAACCATCCAGCTTTTGCATATAATTGTTTTCGCTCTTCAAGTTGAGCTAATATATTTCCAAGTCCTACAAATTTAATATTTGTGCAGATTATTTGGTAGCTACCACGAGGTGGATAAACATCAAGTGAACCAGATATTACAATCTGATCTCCATCCTTCAAAGGTCTCTCACTTTTCCATGTGTTTGCTTTAAACATAACAACAGATATGGAAGCTCCCTTATCCTTTAACGTAAAGTACCAATGGCCTATAGAAGATGGACGAAAGTTAGAAACTTCACCAACAATATTTAAATTGGTAAAATTACTGTTTAATGTTTGCTTTATTTGATTTGTTAAAGCGCTTACGCTTAATTCTTTAATTAACAATTTATCGTTATTTGGCATACATCTTTCTCCTCATAATATCTTTAATCATAACTAGCAAAAGGTCAACATTAAAGAAAATAATATGTTAAAAATCTTGAAAATAAGGAACTCGTGATTCTCTATTTAGGAAATTAATTTATAAGCTATTGATAAATTTAAAGTTATTTCATATTGTTTTATTAGCTTTAGTTCTAAGCAACTTTGAAGGAGACATAGACTAATTTACTTAGTTTAAAAAAATATATGAAACTTGTATTAGCAGAAAAACCTAGCGTGGGAAGAACCTTGGCAAAAGCTTTGGGGTGTTTTAGCAGAAATGATGGATACAGTGAAGGTAATGGATATATTGTTACGTGGGCACTTGGACATCTAGTTGAATTTGTGCAGCCTGCAAGTTATGGAAGTCAGTATAAAAGATGGAGCTACGCAACTCTACCAATACTTCCAAATGAACTTAAAATAGAACCAATTGAGAATGTAAAAGATCAATATAAGGTTGTAAAATCTCTTTTGGAAAGACCAGATATTGAAACCTTTATAATTGCAACTGATGCAGGCCGTGAGGGCGAACTTGTTGCAAGATGGATATTAAAACTTTCTTCTTATACTGGCGATGTTAAACGATTGTGGATTAGTTCTCAAACTGATTCTGCAATTAAAGAAGGTTTTCAAAATTTAAAAGTTGGTGATGATTATCTAAATTTATATAAAGCTGCTGAAAGTAGAGCTGCAGCTGATTGGTATGTAGGTATGAATGTCACTCGTGCACTGACAACTCATTTTGATGCAAAAATGTCTGCAGGGCGTGTTCAAACTCCAACTTTGGCTTTAATGTGCTATAGAGAAGAAGAAGTAGAAAAGTTCACAGGAAATTTCTATTGGACCATTAAAGCTGATTTTGGATTATTTAGTGCTTCTTATTATACCGAAAACGACACGATAAGGGTTAAATCTGAAAAGACTGCAACTGATTTGATTGCAAAGCTAGATAAAAAGACAGGAATTGTAAGTAAAATTGAAAAACTAGAAAAAATTGAAAAATCTCCATTAGCTTATGATTTAACAGAACTTCAAAGAGATGCAAATCTTAATTTAGGTTTTAGTGCAAAGAAAACTTTGAATGTTCTTCAAAAATTATATGAATATCATAAGATTGTAACATATCCAAGAACAGATAGTAGATATATAACCCATGATATTGTTGAAACTCTACCATCTAGGTTGAGAGCATTGGATGCAACTGCATTTTCAGCTAAGGCAAGGTTTTTAGCAAACGATCATATGCACATTGATAAAGAAAGGTTTGTAAGGGATGAGCTTGTAAGTGATCACCATGCCATAATACCAACTGACCAGAGAGTTAATTTATCCAGATTATCTGAAGATGAAAAAAAATTATGGCAGTTGATTGTTATAAGATTTTTGGAGGTTCTTGAAGATGATTATGTTTATAAAACCGAAACCGTTGAGATCAATGTTGAAAATTGCAGGTTCCAGACAAGATTAACTACACCTATTAAACAAGGATATCGAGATATTGCACGAATAGTTGGACTCAGATCTACAATTTCCTCTACTGATGATGAATCCTCTTATATATCAGGTCTTAAAGAGGGTGATAGCATAACAATTAAATCCATCAAAAGTAGGAGAACAAGTACTGAAGCTCCTAAAAGATACAATGATGCTACCCTCCTATCTGCAATGGAACATGCTGGAAGATTTGTAGAAGATTTAACTGTAAAAAAGAATTTATCTGCAGGGCTTGGAACACCAGCAACACGTGCAGATATTATAGAAAAGCTAATAAACAATCATTACATTGACAGATCTGATAGCAATGAATTGATTCCAACTCCTCGTGGTAGAGAAATAGTAAGACTTGCTCCAGATTTATTGAAATCTCCTGAACTTACTGGTAAGTGGGAAGAGCGCTTATCTAATATAGCAAAAGGAAAGGAGGATGGTGAGATATTTGTAAATGATATAAAGATTGTTGCTAGAGATCTTGTAAAAAAGATTGGACAATCCTCTGATAGCTTTACACCTAATTTTACTGATGCTAAAAAGTGTCCCTTTTGTGGCTCCTTAATGATGAGTATTGATGATGAAATAGGGCGTACTCATCATGTATGTCAAAAACTTTCATGCTCTTATGAAGAAATGAAGGTAAAAAAAAGAATACCTTTAACTCAAAAGGAAATTGATGAATTTAAAGCAAATCTTCCAAAGCCAAAGAAAGTTGTTGTAACCGCTAAGAAGAAAGTTGTACTTAAAAAAGTTAAACCTATTGGTGTTACAACACCTGAAAAGTCCTCTTCCAATGTTAAAGTTGCTGTTGCTGCCTCTTCATCGGCTTCTTATTTTTCAAGTCTTGATACTAAGAGAGTTGAAACAGGAGCAGTAACACCTGCACGACGAAAAATAGTACCAAAGTCATCTGATTTAGCTGAAAAAATACCTTCCTATAAATATGAAACTGTAATAGAAGTTGTTCGCGATAGTAAGATGAATAGAAGATTTAATAATAAATCTAATAATAATTTTGTAGAAGATAAAATATGGAGCAATAATAAAAAAGATCTTATCTATAATGGTGGTAATGATGGTGGTGGAACTTTTGCAGACTTAATAAAAGTAAGTGAAAACAGAAAACACAAAAGAGATAAAAAGGGTAAATAATTTTTATTATTAGAGTATAAGAATTAAACCATTTGGAGAGTTGTAAATAAGTAACTTCAAGTGGTTTTTTTAAAATAAAAATAATTTAAAAATATAAACACCTTTATTAAATTTAATAAGACCTGCACTGGTTTAAAAAAAATCTGAAAAGTGAAATTATATTATTTTAATATCATTTTTTGGTTTTCATTGAAGAAAAATCGATTTATCTTATATTTTATTTTCTTACTTATTAATTGTAGTAAAACAAGTTACGTATATGCCGTTTCCATGGTTGTTTTGTTTACAAGCTTATATTGGTCATTTTAATTGATTAAATCAAAACCTTGGAAATAAGTCAAACTGTATTTGTTTAATACATTAATGTTTAAATGTAAACATTTTGTTATTATGTAGACATGTTTTATTATATTTGCTATCCTAGTGTAAAGTAGGAGGTAATCGAAATGAATATAGCAATTGTCGGATTTGGAAAAATGGGTAAAAAGATATATCAAATAGCAAGTGAAAAAGAACAAAAGGTAACTTCTATTATTGATCCTATAAGTCCAGATTCTTTGGTAACAGACAAAAGTATTACAACTAAAAGCTTAAGTGGATGCGATGTGGTGATTGATTTTTCTCATCCAACTTGCATTATAGAAAATATTAAATTTTATATTTCCAATGAAATCCCTGCTGTAATAGGTACAACTGGTTGGTATGATCAAGTTGAAAACTTAAAAGAATTTGCAATAGGATTTCCCCAAAGTAGCATTATATATAGTGGTAATTTCTCTATTGGAGTGAGCTTATATAGAGAAGTTGTTAAACTTGCATCGTCTTTATTTGGAAAGACTGGTAGCTATGATGTATTTGCAAATGAAATTCATCATAGGGAAAAAGCAGATTCCCCTTCAGGAACAGCAACTTTGATATCAGATATTATTGTTGATAATTTTGAGGGAAAAGATAAAGTTGTTACAGAGAGACTTGATAGAAAAATTGAATCGAATGAGATTCATGTTTCTTCAACTAGAGGTGGTTGGATTGCCGGAACACATACAGTTGTTTTTGATTCTCCATTTGATTCAGTAGAATTAACCCACCGTGCAAGAACAAGAGATGGTTTTGCAATTGGGGCTATTTTGGCAGCTGGTTGGTTAATAAGTAAGAAAGGTTTCTTTACATTAGATGATTTTGTAGAAACCTTAATAAATAACAAATAACAAATAACAAATAAAGGAAATATATATGTTTGATACTTCAAAATTTCATGGTGTATTTACTGCAATGGTAACACCTTTCACAGAAAAAGATAATTTGGATACTGAAGCTTTAAAAAAGATGATTGATTTTCAAATTAATAGCGGGGTAAGTGGCTTGGTTCCTTGTGGTACAACAGGAGAATCACCAACACTATCTCATGATGAGCATGATAGAGTTATTCAATTAACTGTTGAATATACCAATGGACGTGTGCCAGTTATTGCTGGAACAGGTAGTAATTCAACAACTGAAGCTATTAGACTTTCAAAGCATGCACAATGTGTAGGAGTTGATGCCGTATTGTTGGTAAATCCTTATTACAACAAGCCTTCTCAAAAAGGTTTGTACCTACATTTCAAAGCAATTGCTGATAGTGTTGATATTCCATGCATTGTTTATAATATCAAAGGTAGAACAGGTGTCAATATTGAAACTCCAACATTAATCAAGCTTGCTACTGATTGTCCAAATATTATTGGTGTTAAAGAAGCAAGTGGTGATTTGATACAGATGAAAGATGTTGTAGATGATTCTCATAATGATTTTATTGTTCTTTCAGGTGATGATAATATTTCCTTAGATTTAGTTGGATTTGGCGGAAACGGTGTCGTATCTGTTGCATCTAATTTGTTTCCAAAACTAATGAGTGATATGTTAAAATATGGACTTGAAGGCAATATGGAAGAAGCAAGAAAGATTGAGGTGATATTGTCAGATTTCTTTAAAATTTGTTTTGTAGAAACAAATCCTGTTCCAATTAAAACTGCATTGGCAAAATATGGCTGGTGTAGAGAAAGCTTTAGGCTACCAATTTGCTCCTTTGAAGAAGACGAGCATAGACAACAACTATATAAAATACTTGAAGAATTAGAAAAAAACCCTTTAGTACCAAACTTTAGAGCTTAGGAGAATTTAATGGCAACTATAAATAATAATTTTAGTAAATTATCAGCAGGATATCTTTTTCCTGAGATTGCAAGAAGAACTAATAAGTACCTGAATGAAAACAAAGGTGTTGAACTTATGAAGTTAGGTATTGGAAATACTACAGAAAGTTTACCCTTAAGTCTTGTTGATGCTATGAAAGCAAAATTAGACCTATTATCCAATAGGGATACTTATTTAGGTTATGGTGATGAACAAGGCGATACCACGCTACGAGAAGGGCTTGTTAAATATTACAGTAGATACGGTGTTAAGTTTGACTCAACAGAATTTTTTATCAGTGATGGTGCAAAGGCAGATGCAGCAAATATTCAAGAATTATTTGGACGAGAAAATATAATTGCATTTCAAGACCCAGCTTATCCTGTATACGTTGATTCAAATGTAGTAGGTGGAAGAACATCAGGGTTTGATGATGAAAAGGGTTGCTATAATAACTTTGTATATTTATCATGCAATGAAGAAAATGGTTTTATACCAGATGTTCCAGATACAAAAGTTGACTTGATTTATTTATGTTCACCAAATAACCCAACAGGTGCTGTTATGAATCATGATCAGCTAAAAAAGTTTGTAGATTATGCAAGAAAAAATAAAGCAATAATTCTTTTTGATGGTGCTTATAGTGAATATGTAAAAGATGATGATTTACCAAGATCAATATTTGAAGTTGAAGGTGCAAAGGAATGCGCCATTGAGATCAATAGTTTCAGTAAGAATGCAGGTTTTACAGGTGTTAGACTTGGTTGGACTATTGTTCCTAAAGACCTTGTATCAGAAGATAGTGAGGTTGGACAAATTAATTCAATGTGGAACCGTCGACAATGCACCTTCTTTAATGGAGCCTCTAACATTGCACAAGCAGGTGGACTTGCAGCATTGAGTGGACAAGGTTATGAAGACTGCAGGGCATTGGTTAATTATTACATGGGCAATGCTAAGATAATCAAAAAAGGACTTGAAAGTGTAGGATTAACTTGTTTTGGTGGTGATAACTCACCTTATATTTGGGCAAAGACTCCAAATAACATGACAAGTTGGGAGTTTTTTGATTTCTTATTAAAGGTTTGTCATGTGGTTGTAACACCTGGTTCTGGATTTGGACCTTCAGGTGAATCGTTTATTAGAGTATCCTCTTATGGACATAGAGAGAATGTTGAAAAAGCAATTGCATCAATAAAGGAAAACATGTAATGAGTGTTAAAAATTTACCATTAGAAGAAAAAGAATTACAAAAGCTTATAAAAGATGTTGAAACACCTTTTTATTTATATGATGAAAAAGCAATATTGCAAAATGCTCAAAACTTCATAGATTTATTTAAATGGGCACCGTCCTTTATAAATTACTTTGCAGTTAAAGCCTGCCCAAATCCATCAATTATGAAACGATTATTTGATATGGGTTTTGGTGCAGATTGTTCCTCCTTACCAGAGCTAGAATTGTCTCATAAATGTGGATTAATTGGTTCTAAAATGATGATGACAAGCAATGATACTCCAGATATTGAATTTCAAAGAGCCTATGAATTAGGTGCCATAATTAACCTTGATGACATTACTCATATTGATGCAATGGAAAAAGCTATTGGTTGTGTACCTGAAACAATTTGCTTTAGATACAATCCCGGCCCAGATAGAACCGGAAATGTTATAATTGGAAATCCTGTAGAAGCTAAATATGGTGTAACAAAAGATCAAGTTGTTGAATGCTATAAGATAATGAAAGCCAAAGGGGTAAAGCATTTTGGCCTTCAAACAATGGTAGCCTCTAACGAATTAGAAGGTGATTTTATTGTTGAAACAGCTCACATGCTCTTTTCTCTTGCTAACAAAATTTACAATGAAGCAGGAGTTAAACTAGATTTTGTAGATTTCGGTGGTGGAGTGGGTATTCCATATCAACCAGAACAAAATGATATGGACGTCGAATATGTAAGCAATCAAATCAGAGATTTATATGAAGAGATAATTGTAAAAAACAATCTTGATCCTTTGCAGATTTCCTTTGAACTTGGTAGATATATATTGGGTCCTTATGGTTATCTTGTTTCAAAAGTACGGCATGTAACGCGCAAGTATAAGGACTATGTTGGACTTGATTCCTGCATGGCTGATTTAATGAGACCTGGTCTTTATGGCTCATATCATCACATGACAGTTCTTGGAAAAGAGAAAGCTAAAAAAAATAAGGTATATGATGTAACAGGTTCCCTTTGTGAGAACAATGATAAGTTTGCCGTAGATAGAGTCTTAGCAGAAGTTAAGAGAGGTGATACTCTTGTAATGCACGATGCAGGTGCTCATGGTCATGCTATGGGATTTAATTATAATGCGAAACTTAGACCTGCAGAGTACTTATTAACTACAAAGGGATCCTTAAAGTTAATTCGTCGTGCTCAAACTATGGATGACTATTTTGAAACTCTTAGGTTTGAAGGGGCAGAGGTAAAAATTTGAGTGAATTTGCTTTTAAATTAAGAGTATATTTTTCTGATACAGACTGTGAGGGTATTGTTTATCATGGGAAATATTTGGATTTTGCTGAACATGCTAGATCAGAGATGATCCGTGATAAGGTAAATCATGCTGATTTGATACAAAACCATATAGGTTTTGTAGTAAAAGAAATCAATATTATCTATGACAAACCTGCTTTTTTAAATGATGATTTGGTTGTAATAACCAAAGTAATGTTATCTAAAAAGTTTTCAATAACTCTCTCTCAAATTGTTTATAGGAAAGAGGAACTATTGTGCAAATTAACTGTAAAAATTGGGTGTGTAGATTTAAAGAATAAAAAAATTCTACCAATATCAGATTATCTGCATAATTAGATTTTAACTATTGGTAAATCTGTCCATTTTGTTGTATAGCAGGGAGATAATTTCTCTCTGCTCATTAAATCATTCTTTGTCATATTATTTGTTGCAGCACATGTTAAGGATTTTCTTCCATAAATTTGAGTTATATCATTTACAATAAGAGATAACTTATCCTGTTTTGCAATCCTTTTTTGTTCTTCTTCACTTATAAACAACTGCATTTGTCTTGAATCAGAGGGGGTAAGTTCTGTTGCCCACACACGGCAACCCTTGTAATTTGCCTTCTTGTAGATTTTTTTTAATACACTGATACCAGCTTTTATTAAGGTTGGAATATAATTGGTGGGTTCAGCTAATTTTATTACTGCACATGGTGCAATATAATCTTCAAGGAATCTGTTTGTAAAAAGATTGATGCTAATCATTTGGCAATTCATTCCATTTTTTATTAGCTTGTTTGCAATATTTGTGCAATGGCATGCAATTGCTTCTTCCAACTCTTTATACTCTGATCTTATTTGAGAAAATGAAATTCCACTGCAGGTGCTCTTTAAAGGAGGATTGTCAATGTTTACCATTGGTATTCCTCTAAGTTCACTAACGGTTGCATAACCTGTAATTGTTAGTTGCTTTTTGATCCAAATATCATTTTTAAGAGTTAAATCATAGGCCGTTCTAATTCCATATTGATTTAAAAGTACTGCTCTGCGAGATCCAATTCCCCAAATTTCACCAACTGGAATATCCTTTAATATATCCTTTTCCATCTCCTCTTGTAGAATAAAAGCCCCACTTGGAAGTTCTTTTCCCACATGATTTGCAATTTTAGCAAGTGTTTTTGTTCTTGCAACACCGATGGATACAGCTATTCCAGTATATTGGACAATGGTTTGTCGTAAGTCTTCAACATCAATGTTTTGTGGCATAATAAAAAATGCTTCATCGATGGAATATGGCATTATTGTACCAACCAAAGATTTTAAAACATCCATAACACGGTCTGATATATTTTGATACAATGCATAATTTGAGGAAAATATTTCTACATTATTTTTTTCTAGTTGCTCTTTTGCGTTATAAAGAGGATCGCCTCTTTTTATTCCCAAGTTCTTTGCTTCTTTAGAGAGTGCAACAATGCATCCATCATTATTTGATAGAACAACAACAGGTTTGTTTCTAAGCTCTGGTCTAAACAATTTTTCACATGTTGCATAGAAGCTATTGCAATCACATAATCCAATCAATTTCTATAAGTCCTCACCACTCCTGTGATAACTCCAAACAAAGAAAAGCTATCTTTTTCCGATATTATGATGTCTTCAAAATCATCGCATTCGGGATGAAGAAAAATATTATCTCCTTGAATTTTTAGTCTTTTTGCAGTAAAACCACCTTGATATTCTGCAACAACTAAATCATTGTTTCTTGGAGATAAACTCTTGTCTACAATCAAAATATCTCCATCTTGAATTCCTGAGTTTTCAAGGCTTCTTCCGCTTGCTCTAAGACAGTAGGTACTGCTTTTATGTTTAAGGAGCAATTCGTTGAAGTCCAATGAGTTTTCTTTACTATCTGCTGCAGGAGAGGGAAACCCACAGGCAATAGTTGAATCCATAATGATAGTGGGTGAGTTGTTTTTTTTATTTTCCATGGCTTAAATATGGTGAGCTATCACTCTCTTGTCAAGCAAAAAATATGAGTCGAAATTCCCTTAAAAATTATAATTTTAAGTCCCCTTTATAATTGAGGTAAAATAAATAAATAAACAAATTTGAGTAAAAAATCTCCTATGAGATTTAACTCATAAGAGATAAGGGTTTATGTAAATATTGAAATTTTTAGATAAATAACTGGGTTATTGTGTAATAATATATTATTCGGGATTTATTGTTTCAACTGTTAATGATGTACCACCGGTTGATCCTAATTTTGAATTCTTTACAATAATATCATATCGATGAGAACCAAGAGTACTTCTTGTAGTTACGACATCACTTGTAGCTCCAGGAATAATCATACCTTCACAATACCATTGATAGCGCAATGTACTTTCATCAACTCCAGCAGGAAGTTCATCGGCTACAAATGATAATGTGAAATCTTCATCTATATGTGTTTGGGAACTTGATACTTCTATTGTACCAGAAACAGGAAGCATTACATTTTTAATTATGTTAAATGTAAAATGATTTGCTTTGTCACCAATAACAAATGTGACAACTCCCTCAGATTCTGATGAATTTACAATTCTAATTGGTTCAACTATACCTGAAATACAAATATCATTGCTTATAAGTTTTGCAGAAATAGTATAGGAACCTGCATCAAGCTCATCAACAAGAAGCGATACACCTGATTTGCCATCATTGTCACCAATATTTATAAATTCATATTTACTTTCATCTACGAGTGTTCCATCATCGGCTGCAATTGTGCAAGCTACGTGAGTTTGACCTTGTACTACTTGCTCCTCATCCCAAATGAAACTTAATACCAAATTACCTTGTCCTTCCAATTGTTCTAATTGAATATCAATATTATTGGTTTGATTTGTTAAATAAATAACCGATTGTCCTGTAGCAAGGACATTGTCTTTAGAATTCATAGCCTCAACATCAATTGTCCAATAACCAATTGAAAGATCACTAATTGTACCGGTAGAATCAGCAAGATTTATTTCTTGACTCTCATCCTTAGGTCCGTTCAGAGTTAATTTGTAGCTAGTAATTAAATCTGAATCATAAATTGGACTAATATCTCTGGCTTTATCAAGTAAATTATTGGGATTGATGGAAAATGTTAGTGAACATTTTTCATTAGGGACCGCTTGATTACAAGAAGTAAAGAATAGAGAGCAAACTCCAACTAGTAGAATTGCTAAAAACGACATTTTTTTATAAACTGTAAGCACTTAAAGTACCTCCTAAATAAGTTGCAAAATAACAGTAGATGTTTTGGATCATCTACTGAAAAAAATGGAAAAATTGTAAGTCTCTTTTGATACTTACATTATACTTACAGAGATAACTGTCCTTTTTGCATCAATATTTAAGAGTAAAAGTAAAAAATAATTTATAATAATTTAAAGAGGAATAAAATGAGTGAAGTTGTAGCTAAGAGTTTTTATGATGAAACAAAAAATACCTATACATTGATAGATAATGGACAACCAGCAGATGGAGTGAAAGTAGAGGTTACAATATCTCATGATGATGATAACTTAATTGCAGAGTTTGAAGTTATTGAAAAGCAATTAAGACGCATGGCAACTCATCACAATGATGAAGTATATGAGGATAGTTGTGTTGAAATTTTTATTATGAAAGATGGTGAGGAAATTTATCGTAATTTTGAACTAAGTGCTTCCATGTGGGCATTGGTTGGAGAAGGTGGTCCTGTTGGTCGCCATCGATTGGATCCAAAGCAAATTGATAAACTTGAAAGAAATATCAAAATACTTGAAAACAACAATAAGCGATCCCATTATTTAATAACTGAAAAAATAAACTTAAGAAATTGGGGGTTTTTAGCTGAAAATGAAAAGATTGAAGATTTGAAATTAAAAGGTAATATTTATAAATGTGGGGATAAATTAGAAGAACCTCATAAACTTACACTTTTTGAAATGAGAGAAGGATATACCACCTTCCATGATCCTTCTTGTTTTCAAAGAATAAAATTTGAATAACTATCCTTTTTTGATTGCCATTAAACCCGAAAATTCTTTTTCATCACATAGTATGGATAAAGCATAATGGGCGAGAGTCAATCCAAATATACCTGTGATTGAGGGTAGAGAACCAAGTACATTTCGTTTTCTTCCTCTTTCTAAGGTTTCCTCTTTATCAGTTGAAGAGGCTGTTTTATAGTCAAAACGAGTAACTTCTGGAGAGAATACAACCTTGATGCCTCGGCCAACGCCACGGTTTTTCATTCTTTTTCTCATAAGCTTTGCAAGTCGATCACCATAGCTATCAAATAAATCCTCACATCTAATTAAAGATGGATTTCGTCTTAAGGCAGCACCCATGCTGCTAATAATTTTGATGTTATGTTTGTAGCAATATTCAAGAAGTAGACATTTAGGATTTAAGGAATCAATAGCATCAATTACCAAATCATAATTTACATCAAAAATATCATCTACAGTATCTTCGCTGAAAAATGTATTTTTGGCTCTTACCTTAGCATTTTTATTAATTGATAGAATTCTTTTTTTAGATTCATCAACTTTAGACAATCCCACTGTATCCCAGGTTGCAATAATTTGTCGATTTATATTTGAAATAGAAATTGTATCAAAATCAACGAGTGTAAAATTACCAACTCCTGATCTAGCTAAAGCTTCAACTGCCATCGTTCCTACAGCACCCATTCCAACAACCAGTACATGTGAGGTGAATAGACTTGTGGTATTTTCCTCACCTATAAGAAGAGAAATTCTTGAGAATTGTTCTGTATTCATTATTAAACTCCTTGTACTTTTTGATTCCTGTTTTATCTAATTCGTTGATGAATTTATCAAAAGTGGATCTGTAGTTATCATCATTAATTTTATCCCAATCACTTTCAACAAGAAAACCTAATTCATCAAAATCGCTAATTCTTTTAAAGCTCTTGGTCCTTAAAAAAGTATCGTTGATGCTTATTAAAATATTTAATTGTGCAAGCTGCTTTGCAATTTCAAAAGATGAAGTAAAACCGTGAATTATTGTAAGAGGCCCCATTTTTTCTTTATTGATTTTTAATAAATCAATCAGTAGCCCATAACCTTTAACACAATGAATTGTTAGTATTCGATTATATTTATTAGAAAGATTGATGCATTTTATCAAAAAATATTCTTGAAGGTCTATTTGATTAAATCTCTTATCAAGTCCTATCTCTCCTATTTGATAATTCTCATTCGTTATTAGTTTTTCTTCAAGAATGGTAAGAATCTTATCAAGATCATCTTTTTCGTAAATTTTATGGTTAAAAAGCAAACCTAATGAGATTGGTTTATTGTAAAACCATTCCTCAATAGAGGATGTGCAATAAAAAGCATCAGATAAAATATTGGAATTGTTAATGTGACGGTGAAAATCAAACATCAGATTACCAAAACAGTATAAGTTACAATTATGCTAGCAATAATTGAAACAATCATGCTTTGCTTCAAATATCCAAGAAAGAAGGCTGCACCAACACCACAAAGACCTGCATACCAAACTGTTGGAAAATCCAAAATAGCAAAAGGAAATATCAAAGCTCCAAGAGCTGCTACTGGAAGTAATTCTAGTTTATCTTTAATTGATTGTGGAATTTTATTAATGGATTTTGAAAAATATGGAAGGAATCTTGGAATCATTGTAGCAATGGCTGCTACAAAAACTATTAACAATATTGATTTAGGTTCTGTTTCCATGATTATTTCCTTTTTACCAAATAACTTCCAATCCAAGAAGCACTGATCATTGCAATAGTGAAAGACCAGCCAGCAGATAAATTGAATATACAAACAAGTATTGAATTTATGATTGCAGATATTCCTCCAATTGCTAAAATGGGAAAACCATTCTTTCTTGTTTCAGAAGACAAAAGAGATGCAAACATTGCATAAAGAGTTACCCCCATGGCAGCTTGCAAGCTTCCTGAAAGAAGTGTTCCAATAAGAAAGCCAACAAGAGTTCCTAAAACCCATCCAGAGTAGGATGTGAGTTGTAGTGAAAACATATATTTAAAATTAAGAGTTTTTTTTCGAAGAGTTGAAACTGAAAATACTTCATCTGTAGTTCCAAATGCTATTAAACATCGTTGTAGGAATGTAACTTTTTTATCTAGTTTATCGTTTATGGACATACCCATAAAAATATATCGGAAATTAATAAGCATCACTGATATAAAAAGTTCGACCAATAAAGTGCCTGTTGAGTAAAGATTAATTGTTAGAAACTGCCCACTGCCTGCAAAGCTTGTAGCACTCAATAAAAAAGAAGAGAGCATATTTATGTTTATGTTTCTACAAATTAGCCCAAATGCAACAGCTGTTGAAAAGTAGCCAAGAAAAATTGGAAACCCATCAGATATCCCATTCCTTATTGTTAAATCTTCCAAATTTATCATAATTTTTATAGTATTGAACTCCATGCTTTTCATCAACCCTTTTTACTGATAGAATAAAGAAAAATTTGGAGTGTATATGGCATTATTTTTAGATAGTTTAGGACTTAGTAAAATTTCAGAAAATCAAGCAGAAATATTGAACCTTTTTGCAGATGTAAAAAGTGTTGAAGGTGCAGATTATAATTATAAAACAATTGATTACAATGACGGATTGAAACTTGTAGCAAGAATTGTTAAAGAAGGAAAAGATACAGATGTTGTAGGTGTTGATTCTCATATTGTCAACAACTGCAAATGGAAAGCAACTCCCGTAATGACCCTTGGTAGTACATCAGAAATTCCAGCTGTTGTATTTTCATCAATTGATGATAAAAAAGCATTTATTGTTAATTTGGTCGAAGCTGGTCTTAGTACGCATGTATTAAAGGAAAATGAAAATGTTGAATTGCAAGTTTGTGGCTTTCCAACAAATCTTGCTATCTATGAAAATCGAAAGGATTATGAGAATAAAGCAGAAGGTCCATTCATAAAAGATCAAATGCTATTTCCTTACTATTTTTTCAATCTTCAAAGTGAAGATTTAACTGATGAATTAAAAAAGAAATATAGTGAAAATGTTCTTTTTAATATTTATTGTGGTGAGGTTTTGAGTACCAAAAAGGTAAAATTTTCAAACAGTGAAAACTATTGTTATAAATCAATGGTTGATACCATCATTGGACCACTTGAATTAATATATTCTGCCAATATTGCTAAGAAACCTGTTAAAAAGGGAAATTATATTGTTGGTGCTGTTTATTTAAGTGCAATGTTACCTAAATAGTGTGGTTAGTATGTTTTAACTAGTTCAAATAATATAACAATTTGACCTAAAAAATGGCTTTGTGTTTTGAATTGACTTTTTATAAGCTTGACAAGTATGAATTAACTTTTTAATATTAAACATATGGCAAATAATGTACTCACAAAGACTGCAATAGCAAATTGCATGAAAAATTTAATGGAAAATCATCCCTTCAGTAAAATATCTGTATCAGATATCTGTCGGGATTGTAATATAAATCGTAAAACATTTTATTATCATTTTTCTGACAAATATGAGCTGTTGATTTGGATTTTTGAAACAGATATTATTAGTCCTATAATTGATAAATATTCTACATTTGATAATTTTGAAGCAGCTGGTGAATTGGTTACCTATTTATATCACCATAAGGTTTTTTATTGTAAAGCTTTTGAAATAACAGGTCCCAATAGCATACGTGATTATCTTTCTAAAGCATTAAGACCAACCATTGGAAATGTATTTGGACCAGATGTGGATACTAATGTTCTTCAGATATCTGACGCATTTACTGATTTTGTTGTATCTGCGCTGCTTAGATGGTTATCTCATTATCCTGTAACACCGCCAGATGAATTCATGAATCAATTGATTAGTGCTGGTACAGTATTATCAATTAAGCTATCTTCAATCCTTCACCTTCCAAGTGATATTTAAATAATTGTAAAAAGATTATGTGTTTTTTAAATTATTTATACTCCAAACACATAAAATTTAAGCAAACAAAAATTCATATATAATGAAAATTTTGAATGTGAAAATATATTAATTGATGACATCAGTTAGGCGTTATTTAAATTTAAAAAAATTGAAATTAAATTTATTATATTTTGCTAAGAACTTTTATATTTATAGAGGTAAAATGAAGACTAAAATAATGCTCTCTCAATCATTAAAAAAGTTGATGTTAACAAACAATCTTGATAAAATTACTGTTACACAGGTTACCAAACTATGTAAAATAAATAGACAAACCTTTTATTATCATTTTAAAGACATATATGATCTTGTATATTGGACTCTTGGAAATGAAGAAAAATTGATTGTAGGTGATAATTACAATGCTAAATCGACAAATGAAATAATTAACAACCTTTATTATTATATAATTTCAAATGAGGAAACTATTTGCGGCATTTATTATAGTCTTAGACAGGATATTTTGGAGAGATATTTAGTAGAAAAAATTGAAAAATATTTATTTATTTTGTTAAAAAAACATCCAGATATGATTGATATAGAAGAAGATGTAATATTTGAAGTTTGTAGCTTTTACAAATACTCAATTGTTGGAAAGGTTTTTGAATGGATTAGAAATGGCTTAAGCCGTGATTTTTCAACCGAATTAGAACAGATGGGATTTTTCCTTGAAAAAAGCATGATTGACTCAGTAAATACAATATTAATTTTTAAAAACAAAAAAAAACAAGCAAATTAAAAAATGTAACTTTTGACACTTATGTTTTTTTATTTACATAATCTCTTAATTAGTATTATAATACCTTATAAAGATGAGTTTTTATATGTCATTAGTTTTGAATATTATAAATTCTTCTTGTAAATTTGCTAAAACTCTCGTATTATATATTAATAAATAGAGAAACTAATAGGAAGGAATACATGAAAAAGAAATTTTTAACTCTTGAATTGTCAAGTCAAGTGCAACGAGGTTCCATAAAAAGCCTCAAATGGAC
>CAYWGU010000056.1:0-16038 GCA_964457975.1 uncultured Spirochaetaceae bacterium
AATGAATGTTGCTGAAGGGTATTGCTTATTACATTTTTTAAGTAATTCAAGGCCATTAATAATTGGCATATTTATATCAGAAATAATAATATCTGGATGGAATTTTTCAATTAATTCAAGTGCTTGTTGTCCATTGTTTGCTGTATCTATTAATTTACAATCGATTGCTTTCCAATCAATTAAATATTTTATTCCAGATAGAATTAATACTTCATCATCTACTAATAAAACTTTATACATTATAGCTCCTTCGGAAGTTGTATAATTATCTTTGTTCTAACATTTATTTTGCTTTCAATTTTTAATCCAAATTCTTGTCCATATGTTAATTTAATTCTATCATTTACATTCTTTAGACCAATGCTATTTAGCCCTTTATGGCTATGTTCTGACTCATTTATAGATAATATTTTCTCTAGTTTCTCTTCATTAATCCCAACACCATCATCGTCAATTGCTATTTCAATTTTATTTTCTGTTATATTGTTCATGTACACTTTAATGGTCCCATATTCGCCCTTTGGTTCTATTCCATGATAAATTGAGTTTTCAACTAATGGCTGCAATGTAAATTTAATTATTTTAAAATCTAAATATTCTTCAGGAATATCACATATATAATCAAACATTTCAACATATCTGATTTTTTGTATTTGAATATAAGAATTAAGTAACTTTAATTCATCTCTTAATGTTATTTTTTCATCTGTTCCCTTAGCTAGGTTTTTAAGTAAATCAGAAAGGGCTCTTGTCATTTTGGCAATACCAGGAGCTTTTTGTATTTTAGCCATCCAGTATACTGATTCTAATGTGTTGTATAAAAAATGAGGATTAATTTGTTTTTGTAGAAGCGCTAGTTCTTGTTTTTTCTCTTTTTCATAAGATTTTTTTGTTTGTTCAAGTAAATCTTCAATTTCCACCCCCATTTCATTAAGAGTTTGTCCTATTTGGCTAAATTCATCATTTCCTATAGCAATTTTTTGATTTGGTGTAAAATCATTCGTCTTAATTTTATTTATATGGTTAATTATTAAAGAGGCTCTTTTTGTAATTAATGTTGATAGTCCAAATGATAATAAAATAGCAATGGTAATAGCTAATAAACTTACATATATTGTTGTGAACACTGCTTTTTGCAAACCTTCACCTAATGGGTTATAGTTTATTGTTGATAACAAAACAAAGGCAGTATTTATTATTGGTTGATAATCATATTCTTTGCCTTCATTTTCTAATTTTATAATTTGAGATTCATAATAGTTTGGTTGATCTATTTTATTAAATTGTTTATTAATGAAATCTATATCAACAGTTTGATCTAAAAAGGTCTCATCTCCTTCTATTAATGTGAATGTCAAAGTTGGAGCATTTATATTTTGTGTTTTGTTGAAAATATCCATTGATAATTCTAAATAAACATAGGTATTTTCATCATTATCAAATGGTAATAATAGGGCTACACAGTCCTTATTATATGTAATATCTTTACTAAAATGAAATACTTTTTTTTCCATATCCCATATAGTGCTGTTCTTAATATTCTCTGTATCTGAAAAAGAACCTAAGACTTTTGCATTTGCTTGCAGGGATAAATTATTATCATTAAATACAATCAATTTATTAACGGAATTTCCAATTTCACTTGAAGTCAAAAACCTATTCAACATTTCATATGCGGTGAAGGCTTCTAATTTTTTATGCTCATTATTTTGATTTTTACTTTTAAAAAATTTTATTATCCGGTAATCATTTATACAATAAAGAGCTAGTTCCTTTGCTTCAATAAAAGTATCTTTAAACTCATCCTTAATAAAATTGATATAAATTGTATCAGTATTTTTAATTTGTTTCTTTTCTCTATTATTTATATTATTAACATAAAAAAGTGATAGTGGAATTCCTACTGCTAAAATACATGTTAAGTTCATAATAATAATCTTTCTTTTTAACATAAAAATCCCTACTTATAATAAATCTAAAATATAATTATACCATGTAAAAAATTGCTATGTAAAATTATTTATATTAAAATTTTACAAATTGTTAAGATTTTACCAATAAAAATAATTGAATTATTAAAATTGTGTTAATTCTTATTAAAATATTGCATTGTTAATAAGGTTAAATGGCTTAGATAATGAATTATAAATTAAATTACGAAAAAGGAGAAATTTTAATGAAAAAAATTCTTAGTATAATGTTGATTGCTTCTTTAGCAACTTCATTCATGTTCGCTTCTGGAAGTAAAGAGGCATCAACCGACAGTAAAGTAACTACCATAAATGTAGCTACTTGGGATTTAAGTGCAAACCCTAGTGTTATTAATGTTGTAGCGGCTTTCAATGAACAAAATTCCGATATCAATGTTGAAGTTATTGACATCGCTAGTTCTGACTATACTCAAAAATTATCAATTATGTTAAACGGTGGTTCTGAATTAGATACTTTCTTTGTAAAAGATGCTGATACTACAAAAAGCCTTTTTGACAAAGGTCAAATTGAAGTTTTAAATTCATATATTGAAAAAGATGATTTTGATCTTACAGAATATAATGGTTTGACAAAAAACTTCACTTTTGATGATGGAAATATTGTAGGCTTACCAGCTCGTTCTGATTGGTATGTAATGTATTATAACAAAAACATTTTTGATGCAGCTGGTATTGAATATCCTTCAAATGATTGGACTTGGACTGAATTTGAAGAAACTGCAAAAAAATTAACATCAGGAACTGGTTCACAAAAAACTTATGGTGCTTTAATACACACTTGGCAAGCAATGGTAATTAACTGGGGTGTTCAAGATGGTGAACATACTATTATGGATAGTGATTATTCATTTATCAAACCATATTATGAAATGGCTCTTAGAATGCAAAATGATGATAAATCTATAATGGATTATGGTACCTTAAAAACTGGTGGAATTCATTACTCTAGTCCTTTCTTAACAGGTAAAATTGGTATGCTTCCTATGGGAACTTGGTTTGTAACAACTATATTAGATAAGATCAAAAATGGCGAATCTACAATTGATTGGGGTGTTGTAACTCTACCTCATGCTGAAGATGTTCCTCAAGGTTATACAGTTGGTTCGGCTACTCCTCTTTGTATTAATAAATCTAGCTCTAAAAAAGATGCAGCTTGGAGATTTGTTAAATTTTTAACAGGAGAAGAAGGTGCTCAACTTTATGCTTCTGTAGGAGCTATTCCTGGCAGAAACAATGATTCAACTTTAGATATAATTTGTGATATTGATGGCATGCCTTTAAAATTAAAAGAGGCCCTTAAAACTACAAATATTAGTTTTGACCGTCCTGGTCTTGATAAAGTTGCTGAAATTAACAGAATGATGGGAGAGGTTCACTCTCTAATAATGTTAGACGAAGTAACTGTTGACGAAGGTCTTTCTGAGATGGAATTAAGAAATAGCGAAATTCTTCAGAACTAATAACTCCTAATTTTGAGGTAGATCCTTGATCTACCTCAATTTCTCTAGAATTACTCCAAAAGAGAGATTTATGTTAAAAAACAAAAAACAAAATAAGCAAGGATCACTTGCTAATCATAACACACTAGTTGGGTTATCATTTATTCTACCCAATTTTATTGGCTTTACTCTATTTATTCTGTTACCAGTAATACTGTCCCTAGTGTTGGCTTTTTCACAATGGGATGGTTTTAATGAAATAACTTTCGTAGGCTTTAATAATTTTGTGGATATTTTTCATGATAGAATTTTTAAAGCTTCACTCTGGCATACAGCATATTATTCATTATTTACAGTGAGTTTATCAATGATAGCCTCTCTTACTTTAGCTATTATTTTGAATAATAAAATCAAGGCAGTTAACTTTTTTAGATCTGCAATGTTCTTTCCTTATGTAGCTTCAATTGTAGCTGTAGGAGCAGTTTGGAATGCTTTATTTATGAAAGAAGCAGGCCCTATTAACTCTGCATTACAACTTTTGGGTGTAACCAATCCTCCTGGATGGTTTGCAAGTGTCGATTGGTCCATGCCAGCAGTAATTATAGTTTCGATATGGAAAAATATGGGTTATTTTATGATTATTTATATTGCAGCACTTCAAAATATTCCAAAATCTTTATATGAAGCATCAAATATTGATGGAGCAAATAAATGGCAACAATTTTCTAAGATTACCTTTCCTATGTTGACTCCAGCCCATTTCTTTGTATTTATGATTTTAACAATTAATTCATTCAAAGTATTTGATTTAATTTTTGTATTAACAGATGGTGGCCCTGGTATTGCAACAAAGGTTTTAGCTAATTATATCTATGACCAATCCTTTATTGCATGGAATTATGGAAATGCTAGTGCTGCTTCAATGGTTTTATTTTTAATTATTGGCACAATTACACTTTTTCAATTTAAATTTGAAAAAAGATTTACTGATTTCATGTAGGAGATTTTATGAAAATTCAAAAAGACCCAATATTTAAAACATTACTCTATATAGTATTAATTTCACTTACCTTTTTAACACTTTTACCATTCCTTTGGATGATTTCAGCCTCCTTAAAAATGGAATCAGAAGTATTTTCTGTTCCTATTAAATGGATACCAGAGACGGCTCAATGGAATAATTATATTAAAATTTGGCAAAAAATACCTCTAGCTTTATTTACTTTTAATAGTTTGAAACTATCGTTTATAATTACCTTAATACAATTGTTTACTTCTAGCTTTGCTGCATATGGTTTTTCCAAATGTAAGTTCAAAGCAAGAAATACTTTGTTTCTAGCTTATGTAGTTACGATTGCAATTCCTTGGCAGGTATATATGCTTCCACAGTATATATTGATGCAAAAAATGCATTTAGTTGATACTCATATGTCAATAATCCTACTTCAAAGTTTTTCAGCATTTGGTGTATTTTTACTAAGACAATTTTATATGAGCGTACCCGATGAGCTATTAGAAGCAGCAAGAATTGATGGATTATCTGAATACGGAATTTATGCAAGAATCATATTACCTTTATCAAAATCAGCCTTAGCAACTTTAACAATATTTACCTTTGTAGCCGTTTGGAATGATTTTATGGGACCTATGATTTATTTCAATTCAACAAGAATAAAGACCATTCAATTAGGTATTAGGATGTTTATCTCACAATACTCAGCCGAATATAATCTAATAATGGCTGCTTCCATTATTTCATTAATTCCTATTTTTATTCTTTATATAAGTTTCCAAAGATTCTTTATTGAAGGGATAGCAACTAGTGGATTAAAGGGGTAATTATGAATATTAATGACTATAATTTACAAGATAATTTTATACCATCTGCTTTAAATCCAGCTTTTGAAATGGAAGATTGGTGGGTGTGGTGTGGATCTGTTATTAAAGAAAATGGTAAATACCATATGTTTGCTTCTCGTTGGCCTAAATATCTTCCTTTCCACCCTGGATGGGGAATGGCAAGCGAGATTGTACGAGCAGAAAGTGACAAATTAGAAGGACCTTATGAATTTAGGGAAGTTGTTCTTAAAGAAAGAGGTAGTGGTTATTGGGATGGTCGTAGTACTCACAACCCTTCAATACAAAAGCATGATGATACCTTTATCCTATTTTATACAGGAATGACCTACCCTTATCCCAAAATCACAAAAGAAGATAATTTAAATCATTTTTCTACAGAGTGGTTAGCTTCCCGTTCGAGTAAAAGAATAGGGATTGCTACTAGTAAGAATATTGAAGGACCTTGGATCCGACCCGATAAGCCAGCAATTGATGTTAGAGCGGGATACTTTGATGACTTTTTTGTTTCTAATCCAGCACCCTGTGTAAAAAAGGATGGATCTGTATTATTGGTATATAAAACAAGAACTTATAAAAAACCTCCCTATGATTCAAAAGATGGGGATATGTTTTCAACAATGAAACTAGGTATTGCTTATACAGATTATTACACCAAGCCTTTTGTACGATTATCAAATAAACCCTTATTTTATGAGAAAGATGGAACACTTGAAGATCCTTTTATTTGGGAAACAGATACTGGTTATTCCATGATTGCAAAAGATTGGAGTGGTAATTATACAAATGAAATAGGTAGTGGTGTTTATGCAAAAAGTACTGATGGCATCAATTGGGATGTAAAAAAAGATTTTAAAGCATTTTCTTTAGATATCCCAAATAACAGTGGAAGTACCACTCATTTTGGTAATATGGATAGACCTTTTATTTATATTGAAGATAACAAAATGATAGGTTTTTTTACTGCTGTAAATGATGGTAAAGATGCGCAATTTCAAACTTTGAGTAGAAGCTGGAATGCTTTTATTCCTTTAAAATAAAGAGGGAATTATGGATATAGTATTTGAAAAGATAAATGCTGATAGATTGTTGGAAAATTGCTTTCTTTTTGATGATCCCTGGGCAATGGAAGCTACGAATGTTCCTTATACATTTGAGGGTGAAATAGATTGGAAAATAAACCCATTTAATGATCCAGAGTGGACTTTTATGTTAGCTCGTCATGACTTTGTATTAAAACTGGCACAAGTTGGAGATTATTTAAATGATAGTAAGTATCTAAATAAATCAAAAGAATTATTATTTGATTTCATTTATAGAGTTCCATTTTCAAAGGACCTAACCTCCACTTCTTGGAGAAGTATTGATGGTGCTATAAGAATAAAAAACTGGATAAACAGTTATGAAATTCTTAATAAGCATAATATTTTGAATAAGGAAGAAAAAGATAATTTTTTTAAAAGTGCTGTAGCTCACTCAACTTATCTTTGTGAAATAGACACACCTTTCACAAGACAATCTAACTGGGGAATAATTGGTGATTCAGGCTTATTTTGTGCTGCTTCATTTTTAGGTAATCGATTCTTAATAAACATTTCTCAAAAAAGATTGATAGTGCAACTAAGAAATCAAATACTCGAAGATGGTTTTCAATGGGAACAATCTCCAATGTATCATGTTGAAGTTCTATTGAGTATTTTTGATGTAATTGAAACTGCTTCAAAATATAATATTGAACTTGATACAATGATAGAAAAGACTGCTATAGAAATGACTTATGCAATTATAAAAAGTCAAAAGCCTAACCATCATCAACTCCTTCAAGGTGATAGTGATGACACTGATGTAGGAGATATATTAGCAAAAGCTGCTTTATTATTTAATAATGGTGTTTTTAAATATTTTGCTCCTCAAACAATTACTTATCCCTATGGTGATAAGCAAATAAAAGAATACGAAAGTATTGAAATAAAGATGCCTGATTTTCAATCCATAGCAATGGAAGAAAGTGGAAATTATTATTTTAGATCCGGATGGAGTGAAAGTGATAGTTATCTGCATTTCTTTTGTGGTAATTTAGGAGGTGGTCACGCTCACTCTAATCTTCTTCATTTTGATTTCACCTATGGAAAAGAAGATATTATTGTTGATAGTGGAAGATATAATTATACAGATTGCAACGAGCGATACCTTTTAAAATCAACCAAATATCATAATTCAATGGTGATGGATGAGAGGGATTATTGCCCTGTTAAGGATTCTTGGACTTACCTCTTTAAACCCTCCTTTATAAAAGGAAGATTTATTGAAAAAGGTAATTACAAATTTGTTAATGGCTTTAATTCTAGTTATTTGAATATAGATGGCTCTTTAATGGAGAGAAAAATAATTCAACTAAATAAAGAATTGGTCTTGGTGTTTGATAATATCATATGCAATGGAAAACATAAAATTAATAGATATTTCCATTTTGATAATCAAGGTGTTTTAGAAAAAGAGGATAACTGCATTTACTATAATAAGAAAAATCTTAAAGCATTTATGTATTTTGAAAATTCCTCATCAATAAAGATAGAAGAAACTCTATATTCAAAACACTACAATGAATTAGAGACAAAACCTTCTTTGAATGTTGAAAATAATATTGACAATAACACATCATTTTTATCAGCAATTAACATCGGGAAATCAAAATTAATTATAAAAGAATTGAGTATTGAATCAATGAGATTCAATACTATCTTTACAAAAGATGAAGTAAGAGCCTTTTCAATAAAACAGGAAGATAGAGAAGCTTATATTGTTCTATTTGCACTAAAGCAATGCCTTGACGGCGTAGACATGTTTAAAGCAGGCAATCTTTGTGGTTATGGTAAAACTCTTATCTATAATAATAAGAAACTTGAAAAAATTGAAATATAGAGGGATATATGAATAAAAACACATTAGAAACAGCATTAAATTGCGCAATGAATCAATTAGAACATACATTACTTACCTGAATTTACTACAAGTTTTCCATATTCAAATAGTGAAAATAATTTCTATGAAAAAAGTTAAAACGTTGAATGGACAACTGGTTTTTTGAATGGTGAATTATGGTTAGGGTATGAACATAGCAAAAACAAAGAATTATTAAATGTGGCTAATATCCAAATTGATTCTTTTTTGGAGAGAATTGAAAAAAAGATTGATGTAAATCACCATGATATGGGTTTTCTCTATACTCCATCCTGCGTAGCAGGTATAAGCTTGATAACAATAAAAACGGTTATAAGGCTGCCTTACTTGCAGCTGATAATCTTGCTAAAAGATTCCAGGAAAAAGGTCAATTTCTACAAGCCTGGGGAAATTTAGGAGACGAGGTTAATTACAGATTAATAATAGATTGTTTATTAAATGTTCCACTTCTATTTTGGGCAACAGAAGTAAGTGGTGAGACCTCCTATAAAAAAATTGCTGAAGCTCATATAAGAACTGCTATGAAAGTAATCATTAGAGATAATGATTCAACCTATCATACTTTCTATTTTGACAAGAACACAGGCCTTCCTACCAAAGGTGTCACCCGACAGGGCAATAGAGATGGCTCTGCTTGGAGTCGTGGCCAAGCGTAGGGAATTTATGGTTCTGCTCTAGCTTACAGATATTTAGCCGATAAAGAATATTTAGATATATTTAAAAGATTAACATCATTCTTTGTAGAAAATTTACCTAAAAACAAGATTCCTTATTGGGATTTTGACTTTAATGATGGATCTACAGAACCAAAAGACTCTTCAGCTCTTGCAATTGGAATTTGTGGAATTCTAGAAATGTTCCGATACCTAGATGATAAAGGATCGGTGAAATATAAAGCTACTGCTGAAGCTTTATTGGAAGCTTTGATTAAAGAGTGTGCAGTAAAAGATATTAAAGAATCTAACGGACTACTACTTCATGGAACCTATGCACGAAAGAGCAAGGATAATCCTTGTAATAATAGAGGGGTTGATGAATGTAATCCTTGGGGTGATTATTTTTATTTAGAACATTAATAAGAATGTATTATCTAAATGACAATAAGCTATGGAACAGTTATTGGTAAACTAATTTAGCGGAATTAGATATTATATTCCGCTCTGTTAAGATTTTATTATATTAGTCAAAACTACCCTGAAACTGAAGAAAAAAGTTGCAGTTTTTTTTAATGGTGTAGTTTATTTAACTGCATGTCGCTAATACAAATGTTTTTTTTAATGAGAAATTTAATAGATTTTGCCAAATTTGACAGTGTGATCCTCGGTTTTGAATAATCTTATGAAATTTTGAATCAATTGTAATAACGATTATTCACCTTTTAATATTTTTCGCATTGGCAACATGTCTGCGACATATCCTTACGTATTGTATGAAACAAACCCTAAAACATAAATAGTTTACTTTTTATTACATTTGAGACAAGCATATAATAAAAAATATTAAATCATTGCAAAAAATAATAGAAAAGCAAGAACTTAAAGTGGAAGAATTAACACCCAAACTCACTAACAATGAACTCAAACAAAGAGATGGTAAGATCAAAGACTAGAGAGAAACCCTAGGCCAGATAAGAAAACTATGTTGAATGTGTTAAATCTGTTTGTAATACAAATTCTAAAATCAAAACTATATATGAGTTAGGCGAAGAATTATGGGCAATATTGGATAACGAAGAGAAGGATACTTGCCTTTAGCTTTGCTGATTTTGAATATTTTGCTTTAATAATACGGGTTTATACTCATACAAGAAAGCAAAATTCAAAGAAAAGGGAAAACTACTATTTTCATCCTTCTCCAAAAAAGAAAATACCAAAACAAATAATATTTCAAAAGTACCTAAATTGGAGAGGCCTAGAAATTGAACCTCAAGGGTAAATCCCAACAAGTAATTCACAGAACGCAAAAACACATAAAGCTACTAATTATATCTTCAGATTTTAAAAGAAAAAAGGGTGTAGATATATTTCAATCCGCACCACCATAATTATTTATATTTTATATTAATCTTTCTTTTCAAGTTTCCTAATCTTTCTATGTATTTTCATGGTCCTTTCAAAATTATCACCAAAGTTAAATTCATCAAGACTTTTTATGGGCATTGTTGCCATTGAAGTTGATGATATGAAGGCTTCATCATAAAAACCTTCTTTAAGTTTCTTTAAGGATGGTGCTTCCATAATTACATTAATATTTAATTCCTTTGCAATATTTAGAGCACGAATTCTTGTGATACCATATAATACAAATTCATCATCTGCAGTATACAAATCATTTCCATGAAATGCATAAAAGTTTGAACGAGTTCCTTCTAATAGATAACCATCTCTATTTTTAAGAATTGATTCAAAGCCACCTCTATCTCGTGCATCCTTCAAAGCCATATAGCTCATCAATAGATTACTTGTCTTAAATTGTGGCCACAATCTTTCACCCTTATAGCTATAAGTTGCAACCCCTGTTTCATAAAGAGAATCATCATATGATAAAATAGAAGAAGCAGTAATAAAAATCTCACTATTCTTTCCACCTATTAACATTATTCGAAGAGTAGCTCTATCAATATCATCGGCTTTGATTAAAAGTTTTATCCAACCATCAATCTGCTCCGGTGAAAAGATCAAATCCATTTGAAGGCCTTTAGCAGAACCTATTAATCGCTTCATGTGATCTTCAACGAAGACTGCTCTTGCATCTACAATTCTAAGTGATTCATAAATTGAATAACTAAACTGAACTTCTCTTTTGGTAACATTAACAGTTGCATCCTCAATCTTTACCAAATTACCATTCTTTATTGCATGTATTCCAACCATTATACTTGTCCTTATTAATTGCTAACCATATCGGGATATCTGAGAAGTTCTCTAGGTTTTGAACCATTGGAGGGTCCAACAATGCCTTTTTCTTCCATCTCCTCAACCAATCTGGCCGCTCTATTATATCCTATCCTTAATCTTCTTTGTAAAAAAGAGGCAGAAGCACTCTTTCTTTCAACTACAACTTTCAATGCAGCATCCCAAAGGTCATCTCCTTCCTCACAGGAAGTAATACCTGATTGATCATAAGAATCATCAGTATCATCATCATAGCTTTCAAAATAGGATTCATCAATATAATCTGTTGGTCCTTGAGATTTTGCAAAATCAACAATCTGCTCCACTTCATCATCACTTAAGAATACACCCTGCAGTCTTGATACAGATTTACCATTTTCACTTAATAACATATCACCTTTACCCAGTAAGTTTTCAGCACCTGTGGTGCTGATGATTGTACGTGAGTCTTGTGTGGAGGTAACACCAAATGCAATACGAGTTGGAAGGTTGTTTTTTATAACCCCAGTAATAACATCAACAGATGGCCTTTGTGTTGCAAATACAAGATGAATACCAACGGCTCTGCTCATTGCAGTGAGTCTTGAAACTCTATCATCAAGATCTTTTCCGGCAGTGCTCATAAGCGATGCAAATTCATCAATAATTACAACAATATAGGGCATCTTCTCTCTGGCAACTTTGTTATGCACTATTTTATCATTGTAAGATTTTATATTTCTTACACTCATTTGTGACAACATCTTATTACGTCGTTCCATTTCATCAATGCAGAAATCAAGTGCCTTAAGGGTACGTTTGGTTTCTGTAATAACAGGAGTTAAGAGATGTGGTATTCCATTATAAATTGTAAGTTCAACTACCTTTGGATCAACCATAATTAATCTTACTTCTTTAGGTGTTCTTGTATAAAGAATTGAACAAATCAATGAATTGATGCACACACTCTTACCTGAACCGGTGGAACCTGCAACCAACATATGTGGGGAAGTTGCAACATCAAAGACTTTACATGCACCATACAAGTTCCTTCCAATTGTCATAGGAATTGCCATGTGGTTATAAGTTGTCCGTGTAAGGATTTCTTTAAATCCTACAATATCTCTCTTTGAATTGGGTATTTCAACACCTACAGCAGTTTCACCTGGAATAGGAGCCAATATTCGAACCTTTTCAGCAGCTAGATTCATTGCAATGTTATCACTTAGATTTGTAATTGAATTAACTCTAATGCCAGGGTCTGGAATAATTTCAAACATTGTAACGGTGGGGCCTTTTATAATATTTCTTAAGGTAACATTGTATTTAAATTCAGCAAGAGTCTCAATCAAACGTTGAGCCTTCTGCTTTGTAAATTCATCAATAACATTGGAGGTTTCAGGATAATCTTTAACCAAATAAAGAGGTGGAAAATTATATTTAACTCTTGCACTTTCCACAACTCTAGATCGACCAAGACCTGCAATGGAAGATTCTAAATCCATAGGTTCATCATCAACATCATCAACAAGGGCTTCCTTTTCATCTACAAGAACACCACCACCAACTGGCTTTGCAGTGCTATTATAATTTCCAACTGCAACTTTATTACCATCCAATTTCTTTTCAATGTAATTATCATTACCTGAAGCTAATTGCGAAGTTACACTGGGTTCACGTGAAGTACCTCTCATTGCATTCTTTTCTGCTTCCGTTGGAGCAGATGTTGCTTCATACTGTTTTCCATTGAGCGTAGCTCTTTGCACTTCCTGCTTATTATCACGGGAAAAATCATTATCTATTGTTTCACTGTTAGTTCTATTATTTGGATGCAATGCAATACTTGCATTAAGTTGATCAATAAAGGACTTTGTAGTATCACTAAGCTCATTAGTCTGTGAACTGTTGATTTTTATCCTACCCTCTTTTTTTTCTATTTTTCCCGTTCCTATTGTTGTGTTTCCATTACCATAATAATTATTATTGTTTATGGTATCATTTTCCAAATTAGCATTCTTAAGAGTTGGCTCATTGATCCTATTCAAAATCTCATTCATAGATGGTGAGATGGATGAACCCTTTTCAGTAGCAGTTTCTGTTATGTTACTTTTATTCTTTTTGGTTGCATTAATAAGATGTCCGCTTGACATGATGTTTTCATAAGGTGATCTGTTCTCAGCTGTTTTTTTTACAACTGTAAAACCAGTTTTTGTACCACCAAACAAATTATGTGTTACAGATTTTGCTCTGTCCAATTCTTTCTGAGTTGGTTGATTAAATTTTCTTACAACATCACTTATTGGAGCAATTCCATCTACCTTGTGATTTGTTGGTGAATCAAAAACATTTTGTCTATTTGTTTTAGCATTGGTGCCATTTTGCTTTCTAATTCTCTCCTCAACATTTTTTTTAGCCATTTCAAGTGTTGAAAGAGATACTGTATGCAAATTATCAAATGGAGTGTTATTTAAACTTGCTTGCATAGCTAAGGAGTTGTTATTGCTTTTAACATTATCTGGAGTATTATAAACTGGTTTTGTGCTCAAAATTTCAGGTTCAGAAGAATCTTTTACATTACTAAAGGCTGTTATATTTTCTTTAACGGTGTTTGTATCATATACTTTTGTTTTATCTATAAAAGATAGGGTTGGAACATCAATCGGAATGGGAATATCAATATTAGCATTGCTGGCCAAAATTTCATTATTTATTATATTATCATTGATATCTTCTTCAAGTTTTATTTCAGTAGCTTTTTCAATTTCTTTTTGCTCAATAATAATTTCCTTATCTCGTTTAATTTGCAATTTAATAAGTTTAATTTGCCATTTTTCATTAAAAGTACTACAAATTGGTGCTATTACCATAAGAAGAACAACATCAACAATCAAATAAATAATTACCAGCTGAGGAATTGATGAGGTATCAATATTGTTGTTTTCAAAGAAAATCTCCAAATATTGAGGAAAGGAACTAGTATATGCTTGATTAAATAATAAGTGCAATGAATAAATTGCAGCAATAACTATAATCAACTGCACAGTTGCCCATGGTTTATAATTTCTTATTGAGAAAATGCCAATACCTATTGTAAAAAAAACAATTGCTGTTGGATACAATCCTATTGGTGAAGTTGTTATAAAAGAAATAACTGGTGTCAAAATATTAGCTGCTATTGTAGATATTTCAACAAGTAATGTTGGCCTGTTAAGTATCATAACAGTTGCAAAACCTGCAATAAGTATAGATGCTAGAACAAAAAGAATCCCAAGAATAAGAGCTATGCGGCTTTTATGCTTTGTAATCTTAACATTAGCTAATAATGATTGCTCCTGTTTCTTTTTTTCTTCTTTAGCAGCTCTTCTACTTAATTTTTTACTAGGTAAGGAAGAATTCAATTTATCTGCACCATTTTTAGCTGCAGATTTTTGCGTTTTTGAATCCTTGCTACCTTTTTTTGTAGTTTCACTTAAATTTTTATCATTATCAGGTATATTACCTTTTTTTATTTTATTTTTCACAACAGTCTCTCTTTATAACATATAACAACCTTTAATTAAAAAGGACACAAAATTTCTTAATACTCTTATGATACCATAAAAATATAAATATTTCGATAAAATTTGTTATTGATTTTGTTATAAGCATAAGGGCAACTACAAACCATTATTTAATTAGATGGACAAGATATAGTACAGAAAGGCGATAACACTTACAACTGCTATAGCACATTGAATAAAGGTGAAACGTTTTTCATCTTTTAAAAGAAACAAAAAAAACGATAATAGCAAGAATAAAACTGAAGTTGGAATAATTCCAATTACCTCTTCATTAAAGGAAATAAATGGAAGAGAAGCAAAAATTACCATCTCTGCAAACTGCAACAGGAAGAATGGGGCTTTAAACAAAATAATCATTGCTGTTAACAAGATAAAGAATCCAATGATGCAAAAAGTTATTGCAAGAATATTTGCATACCTTTTAACGGGAGTTTTCCTTTCTTTTTCATATGCTTTATAATTTACAGTACTAAAGTCCGAATATTCATCCTCACTCTCTTTCATAAATTATTCCTTTCAATCGTAATATTACACAATAAACTCTTGCCTGTTATTATATTAGCATGGTATTTTAAACTTGTAAATTCAAATTTATTTGTTAGTATATAAATACTAAAAACAAGCTATTACAGAGAAGGATAAAGTACAATATCAATGAAACAGCTTAAGGGTCAAATATCATTTAGAGAGTGTTTTGTTTGTGGGTTTTTATCCTTTTCAAATAATAGTAAATACTTAAATATTCATCAAATTTATAACCAACATCTTTTATTGTTGAAACCTTTTCAAACCCCATCTTTTCATGAAATAAAATTGATTCTTTATTACTCACCTCAATGATTGATACAATATTTTCAATTTCAGTATCGGAAACCCTTCTTAAAAGTTCGTTGAATAGCAAGGTTCCAAGTCCTTTGATTTTTTTAGACTGATCTAAATATATGGTTAGATCAGATGTAATATCGTAGCCACGTTTGGAGTTATATTTACTAAGATAAGCATAACCAAAAACTACATTATTTTCTTTTGCAACAAGAAAAGGATATGGTATTTCACAAACCATCTTATTAAAGGCATCAACACTTATAGGTTCAGTTTCAAAATTCACCTTGGTGTTAATAATATAATAATTTAAAATATTTCTAATTTGTGAATAATCAGCAGCTGTTACATTTAAAATTTCCATTTTACAACCTCTTAAGAACAATTTAAAGTAGACCCATTTTATAAATATCATCTACAAAAACAGCATTTCTTGCAAGTATTTTACAAATAAATTTTATTACCAATTATTGTATAATTTCACAGATGGAAAAAGAGCCCCCAAAGCTCTTGATATTATTATTCTTATTTAATA
>CAYWGU010000056.1:16138-18651 GCA_964457975.1 uncultured Spirochaetaceae bacterium
ACTACTTCAAGATCAAATCAACTGCCTTATGATAAGAGCTCATGTTCTGTGATTTTTTAAGTTTCTTTATCTCTTTAGCATTTTCTGGAAAGTTAATTTGCCACACCTTCCAATAATCCTTCATCTTAAATAAAAGGCTTCTATCTCCAAAAAGAATTGTTGAATACTGCTGCAGAATTGAATCATGAAACCCTTTAAAGACATCAATACTTGTACTCTTTCCTGTTTTAAACTCTTCTATCAATCCAGGATTTGCAATCAACCCACGTCCAAGCATTATCTTATTTATTGATGGAAAGTTGTTTGTAAATTCTAGCATTTGGTCTGCAGTAAATAGCTCGCCATTATAGCAAACCTCATTGCTGGATCCAGCTACAATATCTTTGAATACATCAAGATTAATGGGGCCTTTGTAATAATCCTCTCTAACTCGTGGATGAACTATCAATTCTTTCAAGGGATAGTCATTAAAGATGGGAAGAAGAGCTTCCATCTCTGAAGGATCTGTAAAACCAATTCTTGTTTTAATTGAGATATCTTGAACCTTATTGCTGAATATTTCATCTAAGAAAACCTTAAGCTTTTCAGTATCCTTTAATTGGCCTGAGCCTCTACCTTTGCTGGTAACAGTCCCTGAGGGACAGCCAAGGTTTAGATTTATTTCATTGTAGCCCTCATCCTTTAATTTTGCTACAACAAGTTTAAATGTGTTGGAGTTATTGGTTAAAAGCTGTGGAACAAGATTTATACCTTTATTGTTTTCTTTCAAAATTTCATTTTTTGATTTAGGTGCTAAGCAACCTGCAATATTAGCATTAAGAAAAGGTGTGAAATATTTATCCACACTTTTATAATAACTTGCATAGGTATTTCTATAAATATAATTGGTAATTCCTTCTAAAGGAGCAAAATAAAATAACATGATTGTAATATAGTTTATTTAAAAAGTTTTGTTTAGATACCGGATGTTTATTTCCAAAATATAAACACTTTAATTGAAGAGGCTTATTCAACTGGTTTATAAACTTTCTCTATTTTAAGATGTAATTGATATTTCAATAATTCTTTTCTCCTAACCATTTACATTATTTAACATCCTCTTGAGATAATCATGAGTGTTTTATAAATGGACAAATTCATAAATATCTGTTAAAGATTATAAGCAAAATACAATGATTGGAGTACATAATGAATAGAGCTGCTATATTTGATTTTAATGGAACAATTTTTTGGGATACAGAGCTAAACTATATTTCATGGAGGAATTGCATAAGAAGATGGCTTGATAGAGAATATAGCCGAGAAGAATATTTTAATCTCAATGGAAGAACCAATAAAGAAACAATTGAAAAGGTGTTTAATAAAAAGCTTTCAAAAGAATTTATAGTCCAAAAAGATAATGAGAAAACTGTAGAATATTTAAAAAATATGAAAGAGCAACAGGAAAATGTAAAACTTGCACCAGGCTTTGAGGAGTTTGCTCAAAGATTACTTAATCAAGGAATTACAATTGCTATTGCAACCAGTGCTTCACCTTCCTTGATGATTGAATATAAAAAAGTCTTCAAACTTACAAGATTCTTTAAAGAGGAATTTATCATTTCAAGTGATGGCTCTCTTGCTAGCAAACCAGATCCAGCAATATATCTCAAGACCATCAATCGCCTTGATATTCCAGCATCGTCCACAATTGTTTTTGAAGATGCAAAAAGCGGCATTATTAGTGCTTATAGAGCTAAGGTAAAGAAGGTAATTGCAGTAGCAAGTGATGGTAGTGATGTAGATACCATCACCAATTTAAAAGAAACATCTATGATTATTACAGATTATTCGAATCTAGATATTGAGGATTTTTTTAACTAATTCATTAATCTTTACATTTTAAAACAAATAAGAGCTAGGGTGACCTAGCACTCTTAGGAACTTTGTCAATATCTTATTTGAATTTTCTTCTTTAACTTCTTCATTTTCACATTAAATAGGACTTAATACATTATCATCAATCGTATTTGTTCTTATGTAGAAGTTCTCTTTTATAACAATATTATATTTATGCTTTAGCTGGTGCTTTTGCACTTGCATCAATGCATTTTCTACAAAGCCCTGTACAATGCTTTACAGCTACTATTTCACCTTGAATAATATCTGTAACCTTTGTTTGAGATTGGCTGGATGTCTTTTAAGCAAGGTTTTTCATTTTCGTTTATTTCTTTGTTGGCTTTTTAATTGCTAACATGATTTTACTGATATTAAAAATCTATTACTTAGGTTTTTTTTTACTGTCTGAATTATAAATCTGTATTTACCAAATAATGGAGCATAAAGCATAACCTATATTCTTTGAAAGTCTTTATCTTTAATACCATATACAGAACTACACAAATAACCAGCTAAAGATACAAGATTTAATGAACCATACTTTATTGAGTAGATTCTTTTTCTTGATCTAAGATTGATACCTATTTGAATCTAGCTTCATTAAGCACAGTACAATTTACTTCCTGTATAATTTG
>CAYWGU010000057.1:0-14427 GCA_964457975.1 uncultured Spirochaetaceae bacterium
TACGGCACTAGAACCTAAATCTAGCGTGTCTGCCAATTTCACCACTCTCGCAATTAATATTGTAACTTAAGTTACTTTATTTTTCAAAAAACTATCAAAATTCAAATCAACAAAATGTTAAGATGAATATAATGATTGTAAGCGAAAGAAGGGATTTGAACCCTCGACATCCACCTTGGCAAGGTGGAGCTCTACCACTGAGCTACTTTCGCAAATAATTGTTTTTCTAAACAATCAAAATAATAAAATATAAATCTACTAGGTAAAAGTTTTCCTCTCAATTTTAGATTCTATTTGAGCTGCAAAGGAATCGAACCTTTGACCCACAGATTAAGAGTCTGTTGCTCTACCAGCTGAGCTAGCAGCCCATTTAAGGGGTGGATGAAGGGGCTTGAACCCTCGACATTCTGAACCACAATCAGATGCTCTACCAACTGAACTACATCCACCATAAATGCTTAAAAGCTATAAAATAACTTCATTCGCTTGCGTTGCTAAGATGACATAAACACAATGTTTTGTCAACAAGGATTATAAACTTTTTATAAAAACTTTTAACACTGTTTTCTTTAGCAAAACTTACAAATTTAAGTTAATACCGGTGATCGGACTTGAACCGATACAGGATTGCTCCCAATAGATTTTGAGTCTATCGTGTCTACCAATTTCACCACACCGGCAATACGAGTTGTAAATTATCATAACTTAACAAATTGTGCAATAACTAAACCGATTTTTTTTATAATTAGTTTATTTATTGTGATTTTCTTCCCATTTTAGATCTTCCTCTGTTAACTCTGTGTTAGGAAATCCATCATCGATTGCATCATCATTTGAAGCAGTGTTTAATCGGACATCGTCTTCAATTTTATTGTTGCTTTCATCTGTTTGATCAGATTCTATACTTTTGATATTTTCAGGTTCTTTTTTAAATGGTACCTGTGCTAGTTTTTCTGCTTCTTCATCACTTACCTCTTTTAAATCCAAACCTTTTGCAATTTCAATGAATGAAGCATTGAATTTTGAAATGTATAAACTATTGTTTTCGTCTTCTAGATTTTTTATCATCTCTTTTATTATGTCTTGGTTAAAAAAGGATGCACTGTTCCATTTCTTTTCAATAGATGCTTTAAGGAGAGTGATAGCTTCATCCCTTTTACCATAATGAAGTTTTACCTGTACAGCATGAACATAAGGGTCAGGGAAGGCAGGTTTTCTATCCATCATATCATTATAAAGTTGAGCAGCTTCATCCCATTTACCTTGAGCAATATACAACCAACCTCTGTTATCAAGTGAGCCAGCATTTGTTTTTTCAAATTCAGCTGATTCATCAAGAATCTCAATAGCTTCATCGATATCATCATTGAACAATAAATAACAACCAAGATTTATGTACAAGCTTTTATCTTTGTAGCCCTGTTCCCTTGCTTCCTGCAATATATCAATTGCTTCATCAATTTTATCAAGTCTTTCAAGCGCCATGCTTTTTTGAACTCTTGCTTGGTTTTTTAATGTTTTATCAGCCTCATCAGTTTTTATTACTTTATCCAGTACTTCAATTGAGAAGTAAGGATCACCTCGTTGTGCTAAAACATTTCCCATTGTAACAAGATATTTTAAATCAAGTTTTCCAGTATCAAAAGCTTTTCTGTAATAATTCCAAGCTTTATCCATTGTGTTTCCTTTTTTGTTTAAAATATGTCTATTGGCCTGAACAAAGAAAAGCAATGCTCTATTTAGGTAGAAATCAAATCCTAATATAAAGGCGATGAGTACAATTTTAGTTCCTAAGTTGGTAGGTATCATACCTACAACTACAATCAAAGCTATACTAATAATTCCTATAATTTTATTTTTATTCATGAATACTCCTTTTTTATATACCAGTTAAGTATAGCAAATTTTAAAGAAGAGGCAACTATAAAGAATCATTTGTTGTAACTATGAATAAAATAAGATTTTAATAATATGCATTAACAGGACTAAATGTTTGAATTTTTAAAATAAAAACTATATTATACCACTTGTGAGAAGAAAAGATAGAAAACAATTTGAATGTATAAAAGATAAGAGGCTACTACTCCATGTTTGTTGTGGCCCGTGTAGCACAACCTGCATAAAAAGATTAGTCGAAGAGGGCTTTGAAATAACTCTTTGGTTCAGTGATGATAACATTTATCCAGAAGAGGAGAATCTGAAAAGATATGAAAATCTTCTAATTGTTGCAAAACATCACAATCTTAAATGTTTGTATAAACCCTATTATCATGAAAAATGGCTTGAGACAATAAAAGGTTATGAAAAAGAAGAAGAAGGTGGATCACGTTGTAATCTTTGCTTTAACTATAATTTAAAGACAACTGAACTAAAAGCTAAAGAGCTTGGTATTCCATATTTTGCAACAACTCTTACTGTATCTCGTTATAAAAACAGTAATAAGATATTTAAAATTGGCGAAAATCTTGATGGTTTTTTAGAATTCGATTTTAAGAAAAAGGGCGGATATGATGAAAGTATTAAGCTTAGTAAGGAATTAGGTCTTTATAGACAACACTATTGTGGTTGTGAATTCTCTTTAGCACAATCAAATGCATATATTACCAATAAAAATACTAAATAAGCCTAACTTTTGTTTAGATAAAAAAATTAATACTGTTAAAATGAAGTTTTTTCTGTTATTATGTAGCAAATAGCATATTATAATCAAAAACAATTAAAAAAGAATTTAATACGTTTGATTTACTAATTAAAACATAATAGGAAAAAGAAGGAGAGTCTTTAATGAATAAAGAAACTTTTTTAGAGATATTACCAGAATATCAGAAAGAAGCACCAGTTAACTTAGTACAAATCGCAAACCGTTTGGAATTGGGCATATATAGCTCTTCAATGTTAAACCCTGCCATTTCAGGAAAAATGATTAGAATAAAAACTGAAGAATCAAATAAATTTGATAAAGGTTCAGGTTGGTATTTATTGATGAATCGTGATCGCCCAACAGGTGCAATTAAAGAAAGTCTTGCCTATTTAATAGCAAAGTTTATAATTATGGATTTAGACAGCTTTAGTCTATTATCTGACAGTGTTAGATTCAGAACCAAATCAACATTGAATGATCCAATGGAAAAGGAAGTTAACCAATTAGCATTGGAAATTCTACTTCCCAATAAAATGCTATCTGAGGAAATTGAAAATGGAAAGTATATCCATGAATTGCCTGCGCTTTTTAAAGTAGATCCAAGTACCTTATCCGCAAAACTTGGTTATTCTGTTTATCCAATTGATTTCTGGGTAAATGCAAGATCTTCAAGATAATTTAAATTAACTAATTGGTATAAAATGCAAGTGGGGAGACTCATTTGCATATATTTTTTAGAGGAGAGTTTAAGTGAAAAAGTTAGTACGTTTTTTTATGAGTAGGTTGTTTATATCTACTGTACTTATAATTCTTCAACTAGTACTAATATTTAATTTATACAACAAGTTTTTAAGTGATATTTATTGGGCCAGAATAATGAACTATGTATCTATCATTTTATGTTTATGGGTCGTCTTTCATAAACAGGAACCTGAATACATTATTGGCTGGTTGGTAATAATAATGGTCTTCCCCTTGTATGGTGCAGTCTTTTATATTCTTTTTGGAAAGAAACCTTTAAGTATCATTGGTCGTAAACGAATTGATGATTTCATAGAAAACTATACTGATGGTCTTACTAATGTTCCAGCATATCCTTTAGCCGCCTCCAATGCACTTAGAGATTATGATAAAGATCTCTCTCGTCAATCTAGATATATCTCAACTGTATCATATACTCCTGTATGGGCAAATACAGAGGTTACCTATTATCCGAGTGGTTCAGAGTTCTTAAAATCCCTTTTAATTGAATTAAAAAAAGCAGAAAAGTTTATATTTATTGAATTTTTTGTTGTAGCACAAGGTGAAATGTGGAATCAGATTCTACAGATTCTTGAAGAAAAAGTCAAAGAAGGTGTTAATATAAAAATCCTCTATGATGATTTTGGATCGTTTGGCAGAATTCCAGGTAACTATGATAAAATTTTGAAAACCAAGGGATTTGATGCAAAGGCATTTAATCCAATAAAACCACATTTGAATGTTAGAATGAATTACAGAGATCACCGAAAAATCTGCATAATAGATGGCAATGTTGGATATACAGGTGGATTAAATCTGGCAGATGAATATATAAATCGCTCAATTAGATTTGGCCATTGGAAAGATTCCGCAATACTTTTAAAGGGTGATGCTGTTTTGAATCTAACAACAATGTTTCTTGCGATGTGGAATTTTGAAACAGGACATAATGAGAACATTGTACAGTTTAGGCCTACAAAAAGATATCTCACTGATGGATTTGTTCAACCTTTTGGCGATAATCCACTTGATGATATTGCTGCAGCGGAGAATGCATATACTCAAATAATAAATATGGCAAAGAACTATGTTTGGATTACAACGCCTTATCTTATTATAAACAGAGCAATGCTATCATCCTTGTGCGTTGCAGCACAAAGTGGCGTCGATGTTCGAATTGTAACTCCACGAATACCCGATAAAAGACAAATTCATGAGGTATCTCGTTCCTATTATTTTAACTTGGTTGAATCTGGTGTTAAGGTCTTTGAGTATGTTCCGGGTTTTATCCATTCAAAAATGTTTGTAAGTGACAATAAGGTTGCAATTATTGGAACAATTAACATGGATTATCGATCTTTTTATCTTCATTTTGAATGTGGTGTTGCTCTTTATGGCTCATCGGCAATTGATACTATGAAAAAAGATATGGAAAATACTTTTGAGGTATCTGAGAGAATTACAATTGGAATGGTCAAGACGGTTCCTTTATGGAGAAGAATTTACCGAATGGTTCTTAGATTGTTTTCTCCATTATTATAATATTAATCTAGTTTAAAAAAGTTCTTATATTATAAATCATTGGTCAAGATATGTTTTTTTGTATATATTGATAGAAACAGAAGAGACGAATAAAATAAAAACAAATAGGAGATTTTTTGATGAATAGCTTAGAAGACTTACAAGAAATATTTTTAAATACAACAGATAAAGAAAAGATGAAACAATTATTTGAAGAGGTTTTTACCTCTCGCGAGCTGAAGGATTTTGCTCTTCGTTGGTCACTCATGAATGATTTATATCAAGGTCTTCCACAACGCGAGATTGCAGCCAATCATAAGATAAGTCTGTGCAAGATAACTCGTGGATCAAAGATTCTTAAGAAAGAAGGATCTTATTGCAAACAAATTCTGTCTGATAGATATGATGATCATCTACACCTATAAAAAATAGAATTTAAATATTTTAAAGACTATCTCGTAATATTTATGGTATAAAGTAAATAGAGATAGTAAATTTTTTTAATTATAATTGATAATTTTTTTAGACAGGAGAAAACCATGAAAATTTCCTTTATATATGTAGATGCAGGTAAGGGGCATTACACCCCTGCAAAAGCCTTATATGATAGCTATACTAAAAAAGGTGGAGAGGCAACTCTTGATAATATGATTCTTGTTATTGGTAGCCGTTTTTATAATAAGGTTATTAAAGATTGGTGGAGATTTTTCTTACATCACCCTCAGCTAGAACGTGTTTCCAATAGATTCAGTGATAACGTTGTAAGCTATAAAATAATTGAGAATGCTACAAAATATCATATGTTTGCTAGAAAATCTTTTTTAAATTGGTATAACAAAGAAAAACCAGATTTAATTGTTTGCACAAACTTTTTGGTTGCTCCGATACTTAATACCATAATTAGGGAAACTAAAACTTCGATTCCTTGCTTTGTCTATTCAGCAGATGTATTTGATTGTCCCAATATTGGTGTTAGTAATGATATAGATATTCACTATCTTTCTTCTCAACTAGGAATAAAAAATTGCATTCGTAGGGGTTTTAATCCTTCTATTGTACGTTTATGTCCATTTCCATTAAAAAGTGGAGTTGATAAATATTATAATTTATCAAAAGAGGAGGCTAGAGAACAATTAGGACTTGAGCAAAATAAACCAACAATAATCTTGAACTTAGGAGGAGAGGGGATTGGTAGTGCAGAACTACCAAGAGCACTCATTAAAAGAGGGCTTGATTATCAAATAATTGTACTTGGGAATCCATCAAAGGGAACACTATTTAAATTTCAAATATTTAAAATGGAATTTCCAAATAATTCTTTGATTACTCCAGGATTTGTTGACAATGTAGGTGCTTACATAAAGGCCTGTGATGTTCAGATAGGAAAAACAGGCGCTAACTCACTTCTGGAGTCAATGTATCTTAAACGTCCATTCTTGATGTCCCAACTATTATATACATCAAAGGCATTCATTGATTTTATGGCAGACTATAAGATTGGTTGGGCAGAAAACAATGTGAGGAAACAAATTGACATACTTGAGAGTTATTTTAACGATGAAGAAGAACAAAAGGAAATATCTGAAGTAATGGATAATCTTCCAATTAATTTTTCATCTGATGATTTTGTTGATATGATTGTAGAGGATTATAAAGAATTTGATACAGAAGAAAAGTTGTTTGCTAAAAGACAATTTATTAAATCAAAAAACTTCAAAAGGAAAACTCTAATTAATAAGTTATAGACTGATATTTGAAAATGAAAAAGTTTTTAAATTTTTTAATTAAAATATTTATATATTACAAAAAAAGGATCCAATTTCAAATGAAATTAGATCCTTTTTTAGAATGTAATTATTAATTATCTTCTAGTTTTTTTTCTAGATTTACCATAATGCTTTTTCTTTTCAGAACCTTCATCGTTGCTATCTTTTCCATAAGGTTGATCTTCAGAGTGACTTTTATCACCTCTGTCGAAACGGCGTCTATCATCAAAAGATCTTGGAGATTTAAATTTATCACCTTGATCTCTAGGACCTCTAGAAGAACCTCGATCGCCAGTATCTCTAGTACGAGAATCACTACTATGGTGACTACCTCTATCGTGATCTCTACCACCTCTATCATGGTCTCTTTCACTATTTCTAGGTTTAGAGCCTCTTGAATTATCGGTTTTAGCTCTACATACGATAGGAGCACCACCGTCACCTGTTGCATTGATTGTGGTCATGATATTTTCTGCTAAAGCTTCTGGAGCTGTTACAAAGGAGAATTCATCTCTAACTGTTACATCATCTATATCTTGATCATCAGCACCAACACTACGTTTTAGGTAATCAACAAGTTCGCGAGGACCAAGACCATCTTTTCTACCACGAGCAATGAATAATCTTACATTACCATCACTTACATCGTGACTAGGTCTGTCACCACGATCTCTTCTGTCACCACGATCACCACGGTCTCTTCGATCACCACGATCTCTTCTATCACCACGGTCACCACGATCACCACGATCACCACGATCACCACGATCACTACGATCACTACTTGAATGTCCAAGACTTTTGTACTTTCTTTCATCAAGTTGGTTTTTATATAGATGTTCTAATACTGTTGCAAGTATTGCATCTGATTCACCTTTTTCAAGTAAATCTGTAGCCATCTTTGAGAATGGATTGTCTTTAATTGGATTCTCTACAAGAGTAAGAAGTTCTTGTTCAATTCTACCTTTCTTTAATGCAATGATATCATTGATTGTAGGGATTTCTCCTCTTTCAATTCTAGTCTTTGTAATACGTTCGATGTATTGAAGTTTTCTTCTTTCATTTCTAGTAGCGAAAGTAATAGCAGTACCTTTTTTACCAGCTCTACCTGTACGTCCAATTCTATGGATGTAAGCTTCTGGTTGCTGAGGCATCGAGAAGTTAATAACATGAGTCAAATCGTTGATATCAATACCACGAGCAGCAACGTCAGTTGCAACAACAATATTGATGATATGTCTTTTCATCTTGTTAAGAATAAGTTCTCTTTGTTTTTGAGATAAATCACCATGAAGAGGTTCTGCTTTGTAACCTCTTTCCTGTAATTTTCTACCAAGTTCATCACATTGAATTTTGGTCTTACAGAAGACTATTGAATAGAAACTTTTTTCCATGTCAATGATTCTACATAATGTATCAAGCTTTTCACCTTCACGAAGTTCATAGTAAAGTTGTTCAGTCAAATCACAAGTAATATTTTCATTTTTGATTCTAATGACTGTAGGATTTTTCATGAATTTAGATGTTAAATTCATAATTTGTTGTGGCATTGTAGCTGAAAAACAAAGCATGCGCTTTTCTGAAGGTGTCTGTGATAAAATATTTTCAATATCATCAATGAAACCCATATCAAGCATTTCGTCTGCTTCATCTAGTACTGCAACTTTTAAATTCATTAGCTTAAGGGATCCTCTTTTTAGATGATCCATAACACGACCAGGAGTTCCTACGACAATTTGAACGCCTCTTCTTAGCTGTCTTAGCTGTAATTCAATAGATGCACCGCCATAAATGGCTGCAACGTCAATTCTTCTTGTTCCCGCAAATGATGCAATTTCTTCTGCTACCTGTATAGCTAACTCTCTAGTTGGCTCCAATATGATTGCTTGGGTAGCTCTTGAGGAAGTATCTATAACTTCCATAATTGGTAATCCGAAAGCTGCAGTTTTACCTGTACCTGTCTGAGCTTGTCCGATAACATCGGCTTGCTCTTGTAGCAATAGAGGAATACATTGTTCCTGTATTTCGGATGGTGTTTCAAAGCCCTTTTTCGCTAGGGCGATTAGGGTCTCTTCACTTAGACCCAGTTCTGCAAATTCTTTTAAATCTGGCATGTAGCTCCTATGGGATGTTTTTGGTTACTCATCGTGTCGCATAATGATTTTCTGTTATTTTTTTTATTAGTAACTCTTTTCCCAAATGTACTTAACCATAAAATAGAACTAATTACAACTGCATAACCTTCCAACTACCATCTATTGGAGACTTTTTCGGCAAAACCTAAAATATTTTTTATATTTAGGATTGTTCCATCATTAAGAATTGCTGTACCATTAAAGGTTCCAAATGTTTGATTTTGTATACTTTTTATTATTCCAAGGTTAAAATTGCTGTTACGATTAACAATTGGGGTGAATATTAAATTTAATTTATTGTTTTTTGATTCAATTAGCCAATCTTGATTTTGTATGCTATCTGGAATTGTAAATTTTACATCTTCTAATTTGCTAATTTTACCTTTATAAAACAATGCATTTTCACTAGCTGGTTCTCGATCTGTAAATCCATAACCAAGGTTGAACCCAAAATATTCATTTTCAACTAATGCAGAGCATGAAGACCAATACCAAGTATTTTTATATGTCCATTTACCCCGACCCCAATCGAGAACTGCAAAAGTTGATAAAGATTTGATCTTTTCTTCATCATAGCCACGAGTTATAATTCCATTTACATTAAGGCAGTTTATCTTTTCATTTAGATAAAAGGCCTTTCTTTTTTCCTTCCAACTGGTTGCAATATTTATTGATTCATCCTCTTTGTGAGGACGTGTAAGTACAATATCGCCTGAAAGACCAACTCGTCCATCCGGTAACATTAAATTTGGAGCCCCAAATATTAAGTGCCTTATACCATTCTTTACTATGAAGCTAATACGAAGTTTTGAAGAAGAAGAAGTTATATAGCTATCGCAGACAGAGGAAGGAGCAAGCTTAGTACAACCAAGTGTAAATAAAATTGTTCTATCAATTTGAGCGACCTTGCCTCTTTTTAAATCAATGTATGAAAGAGCAATAAGAGAAGCATAACCTAAATCACTTATGGTAATAGTGATGGTATATTTGTCAACCTGATTGGTTAAAGCATAATAATCCCATTCTTTGATTGTTAATCTATTACCATGAATCATCTTTCTATCATATTGAAAGAATGGATGTTTTGCCCATCCTTCTTCAGTAAGATGCCCATTTTTTTTCAAAAGTGGTATTTTAGTTTTAATCTCATTTTCCATAATGCACTCCCTATTTATAATAGGATACTAGTATATTGGATATATGTAAAATGATTTCTGATTAACATAAAGGATATTCATTTAGAAAGGTAGAATCTATAAATAAATTTTCAAAAGAGCGAAAAAAAGGACCGCAATTATGCAGTCCTTTATGTTTCAGCTAACTACTAGTTGGCTTGAGTTGAATTGTTCATAATTTTATCAATGAATACTGATAAGAAGTTATTTTCTAACTTTTCAGAAGACATGATAGCACTTTGAAAATCTTGTTGGCTGTGAGTTCCAGCATAATAAGAATAAACACCTTCAATGTAACTTCCCATTCCAGATTCAGAATCTTCAGTAGAAACATAAGCCACTAAGTAACTGTTACCACTCTTTATTGGAGTAGTTACAGTTCCAACCTCTTGATTGAATAATAATTTCATTGTATCAATTTCAGTTGCAGCTGTAGCAAGAAGTCCTGCTGTATCACTGGTTGTGAAGGTGCTCATGTATTGACTATTACCAATATTTTTTGAAGTTGAAGTTACATCATTAACTGTTAAGTTTGCATCCTTTGCAGCAACATCAAAATCATCAGCAACTGTTGTTGCGAATGTTTTAGCTTCTTCATTAAGGTATATATCCATAACTTCAGTATCATAGTTAGCAATGTAAGTTTTAATCATATTAAGTGTTTCATCACTTGTATAATCAGGAGTTACTGCAGTGCTATTAACTTTATATAAAGCCCAACCATTTTCTGTTTCAAAAGGGCCAATAACATCAGCATTGGAAGCTTCCAAAACACTCATGCTTTCATCAACATTTTTGAAGTTTGCTTTAATTGAATAATAAGGGACAGGACCTATTGCTCCACCTTCAGATGCATAACCATCTACACTTGCAGCAATAGCTTTATCTTCAAAACTTGTTCCATCGTTAATAGCAGTTAATGCAGCAGTAGCATCTTCTTCATTTGATAGGGACATAACTGATAAATCAATCATGCTAAATAGTTGAGGATTTGTTAATGCATATTGAGCAGCAAGTTCTTTAGGATATGATGTATAGTTGAATGCAACATATTTGAAAGATCTTGTGTTATCTGCCATAGCTGAAACATATTTTGCTTCATTTGTGCTAGTTAAAACAGATTGAACATCATCTAATACTGTTTGGTAAGGAATAGCTCTAACTACTTCTTTCCTAATTTTAGCTTTTTGGTCTGCTGATGTATTGTTATAAATTTCTACATTGAACATATTATCAACATCATAATAACCACTGTTAATAATTGCATCATTGATGGTTTTTTCTGTTGATATAATTCCAACTGATTTTGCCATTTCTGTAATAGCAGTATAAACTACAGTGCTATTAAATGCTTGGCTCCAAATTTGATATAGAGCTAAGTTGCTATCTGTATTAGCATCACTCTTATATTGTTTTCCATAATATTGGTATTGATCATAGAAATAAGAATCCATTGAATAAGCAATATCCTCGCCATCGTATGAACCAAATACTATTTCATTTGAATTAGATCCACCAACAATAGCCGTAATTGCAGGAGCTGCAACAAAGGAAACTGCAATCAATAGGAGGACTACCATTCCGAAAATCCAACCAACACTAACTTTCTTTCTCTTAGGTGAAACTTCTTTCACATCATTTGAACCTGTTTTAGGTCCCTTCTTTTTATCTGAAGGCATGCACACAACCTTTTATTTAAATTTCAATATCCTTAACCGGATAAAGATATAACTATAAAAAAATACCATTTACAGTGGTACATGTCAATCAATTTCTTGAAAGTTAGGCTATTAGAGACAATATCTGCAAATATTTAGTGCAAATAGTTATTTTTTTAAGAACAAAATTAGGAAAAACCGTGATATATGTTAGTTTAGGATCATTTTTATTCTATTGTTGCCATAAAATGAAATATTATTTAAATTTATGACATCTTTATTTAAAGCTAAAAATAGAAGCCATTTACTGTATAATATTGCATGTACAAAGAAAGAATTAAAAATTCATTAATAATGAATAAATTATTGACATATTGTAAAAATAGTAGTAAATATTAGACATTAATAAATAAATTCTAAAATTAAGTAGTAATTACTATGTTTGGTTCTAATATCAAAGAATGCTTTTTGAAATAGGATTTATAAATTAAAGTAATTATTGTATCGTGCAATGTTGGCAATGTTGCAACTAAATTTATGGTTGGCAATGGTTAAAAATTGTATTAGTAGATTTATAATAATAATTTTTAATAGGATTTGATGATTCAATTATAAAAAGATAGTTGAGGGGCTTTTTCTATTAATGGTAACCTTGCAGGTATTTATGAAATCTTATTAGGTGTAGAGGTCTTTAGGAAAAAGGAGAAATCTTATGGCAGAAAAGAAATATATACAGTCTGTAGATAGAGCATTAGATATTGTTGAATTTATAGCAAGAAAAAAAGTTACAAAGCTAAATGAAGTTTCTGAGGCTTTATCCTTAAAGGCACCAACAGCTCATGCCTTGATGAAAACATTGGAACATCGGGGATATATTCAGAGAGTAGGGAAAACACAGTATTCTTTGGGATTGAATTCTTTGAAGTTAGGTCTTCTATATGAATGGGAAGAGGATTCTAATAAAAGTATTCATAGACTATTGCAAAATCTTGTAGAAGTCATAGATGAAACAGCTTATTTTGAATTTAAGATAGGAGATCTGCATTACTTTTATGATACTGTTTTATCAACTCAGCCATTAAAAGTCGTTCTTGAAGAATCTCATTATGTAACTTTGGAAGCGCACTCTGCTGTAAATAAGGTTTATTTAAATAAAGATGAAACTCTCCGGTATGAAATAGACTTGGAAGGTTCTGAAGATGGACTTAACTGTATGGCAATTCCATTTAGGACAGATGGTATTATTACGGCAACAATAGCCTTTACAGGCCCTTCTTTCCGTTTTACAAAAGAGAAGATGGAAGTAGCTTATCAAACCTTTTTGGTTATGATGGAAAAGAGCAATTTTAAAGAGCATATATAAAATATAAATTCATTTTTTTATGGAAATTAAATAAGTAATTTAAGGCTGGTATTATAGATCAGTAATTATGTAGGAGTAATGTATGAAAGTATTGGCAATTAATGGAAGTTCCTCGAAAGATGGCAATGTTAAATATGGTATTAATGTGATGAAAAAGGTACTTGAAGAACAGGGCATTGAAGTTGAGGTATTTGACATTGGAATGAAACCTTTTTATCAATGTATAGATTGTAATAGATGCCGTAGAGAGCATGATGGAAAATGTGTCTTTAATGATGATCCAGTAAATGAAATATTCGCAAAATTTAAAGAAGTTGATGGTGTAATATTTGGATCTCCTATTCATTTTGCTGGAATGGCTGGAGGTTTTAAAGCTCTTCTTGATAGATTGTTCGTGGTAAACATAGCTAATGGTAATGTATTAAGACATAAAGTTGGTGTTTCTTTTGGTGCTGTAAGAAGAGCAGGTGGTATTGAGGCTTGTGATCAAATGAACAAATATTTACAATATGCAGAGATGATTATTCCATCATCAGATTATTGGAATGTTCTTTTTGGACATGCGAAAGGTGAAAGTGATAAAGATGTTGAGGGTATTAGAATACTCCAGAATCTAGCTCAAAATATGGCATGGACACTAAAATTAGTTGAAAATGGTAAGGATTCTGTCAAAGAGCCTGAAGAAATACAGAGCAAAATGACAAACATGATTAGATAATATCTAAAGGGCGTAATATGAATAATATAAAATTAATAAATGGTGTTGAGATTCCTCAAATTGGTTATGGTACATGGATTGTAGAAAATGATAAACAAGGAATTGAAGCTGTAGCAACAGCACTAAATAATGGTTACTCACACATTGATGCAGCTGCTGTTTATGGAAATGAAAAGGTGGTTGGTGAGGGAATATTAGCTTCTGGTGTTAAAAGAGAAAATATTTTTGTAACTTCAAAAGTTTGGAATACAGAGCATGGCTATGATAAAACAATCAAAGCTTTCAATAAAACTTTATCAGATTTGAAACTTGATTATCTTGATCTCTATCTTATTCATTGGCCTCATCCTTCATCTGAAGGTGATCAATATGTTACATCTCTTCAAGAAACTTGGAGAGCTTTGGAAGATCTCTATAAAGATGGTAAAATAAGAGCTATAGGTGTTAGTAACTGTAAAATCCATCATTTGGAAGAAATTGCACAAACATCAACTATTATGCCGATGGTAAATCAAATAGAATTTCATCCAAGTAGTTTAAATGAAGAACTTAGAGAGTACTGTATTAAAAAGAATATAATAATAGAAGGTTATGCTATTTATGGACATGGTGAGGCATTTAAGAGTGAAGAATTGAAAGTTCTTGCTGATAAATATAGCACTAATATTGGTAAAATTTGTCTTCAATGGGCTCTTCAAAAAGGTGTTAT
>CAYWGU010000057.1:14437-18608 GCA_964457975.1 uncultured Spirochaetaceae bacterium
TAATAGAAAAGAAAGGATAATTGATAATATCAAAATTGACTTTACTATTTGTGAAGAAGATGTAGCTACCATTGATAAAATTACAACAGTTGGTGGTCTTTATCTTGATAGTGATAAATGTTCTTTTTAATATAAAATAAAGGCCTCCACTATATAATTAGGGAGGATTATGAGGTTAAAAATGCTAAAAATTATAGCAAAATGTGATGTTAAAGATAGTGATAGGGCTAAATTTCTTCAAAATGCAACTCAATTGGTTAATAAATCCAGAGATGATGCTGGATGTATATCCTATGAATTATTTCATGATTTAGAAAAGAAAAGTATATATTTCTTTATTGAAGAATGGAAGAGTGATGTTCATGCAAAATATCATGAAGAGAGCGAGCATTTTAAAATCTATTTTGCCAATATTTTAGAAACGCTTAATGAAGAAGTAGAAGTCTACAAAATTCAAAAATCTATATAATTAAATAGAATAACAATGTAGTTTTTTTATGCTGCAATTGCAGTACTTAGTGGCATGTATTATTTTACAACGAGATTTCTAGCAGTTGAAGATAAAATTTAATTAATGGCCCTTTAAATCTTATTTTATTAAGGCCCTTATGGTGCAGTTATTGCGAATTTATCTCTATAAACTACCGCAGTGGGACTTGTATCTGGATTTGTTTTATTGACATTATGGGAATGTAAACTTAATATCAAAGAAATATAAATTTGTTCATGTGCACTTTTTTACGTGTTTTAATAAATCAAAATATAAGGAATATAAAATTATGAATATTGTTCAACTATCAATTGGTAAAAATTCAGTACCTCTTACAGGTTACCTTCACTCTTACAATAATAATAATGCAAATAGAAATTTAAGACCTGCAATTTTGCTATGTCCAGGTGGAGCCTATTCCTTTGTGTCAGAAATAGAGAGGGATCCCGTTGCACTGTATTTTTTTGGAAAAGGACTTAATGTATTTATTCTTGATTATAGTGTTGGAAATTCAGCCTCAGATTTAACTCCTCTATTGGAGTTAAGTGAATCTATTACCAAAATTAGAGATCATTCCTCAGATTTTAGATGCAATCCAACTAAGATTGCAGTTATGGGATTTTCGGCAGGAGGACACCTTGCAGCAAGTTTGGCATTGCTTTATAGCAATCCTAAATTTCAAAAGCAAAGTGGTATTGTTGATGACTATAACAGTCCTGATGCCTTGATATTAGGCTATCCAGTAATAACTACAGGTAAATATGGTCATCAAGATTCAAGCCAAAATGTTACAGGTGGCAATCCAGATTTAATAGAATTCTTAAGCCTTGAAAATAGAGTAACAACAAAATGTCCCCCTGTTTTTCTTTGGACTACACAAACGGATGAATCAGTTCCAGTTCAAAACAGTCTTTTATTATTAAATACATTAGTAGAAAATAAGGTAAGTGTTGAATTTCATTTGTTTCCATATGGAGAACACGGTTTATCAATGTGTAATGATGAATGCAATAAGGATAATGATTGTGCAGCACAGTGGAAAAAACTATGCATAAAGTGGTTATCAGATTTATTTAAATTCCAATTAGTTTAAAAATAGAATTGTTATTAAATTATTAGAAAGTAAAGAAATATAGGAATATCTATATAACTTTTTATTAAAAATACAATCAAAACTAACTTTTCTTTACAGAAGCAGTGCCACTTTCTTGTTTTACAGTGTTGTAAATGGTATATTAAATTGCTTGCACAAAAAATAATATTGAAATCTAGGAGCATTAATAATTGAAAAAAAGACATAAAAAAATATTATTACTTATGTTAGTTTTTATAACTACTTCCTTGTTTGCAATTACAAACAAACAATATATTGTTCCTGTAGATGAAAGTGATAATATAATGGGCATTATGCAGTCCTTATATATAGAATCTGGAATGGCCTTACCATCTTCTACAATGCCTTATAGCGTTGCTGAACTTGAATTGATGGCAAACCAAATTAAAACTAATAAACTTACCAAAATAGGTGTAGTGCAATACCAATACCTGCAGGATAAATTAAAATCTTTTACACAACAAATTAATGATGATATTTATTATTACATGACACCTACCTTAAATGTAGAGGGTTATGCTCATTTAAATACTGATCATTTTACAGAAAAAAGTGATTGGGATTATGATTTTCAAAAACAGCAGAAGTTTTTCACTCTTGATGTTGGTTTGATGGTTGAAGATTTAGCTTATTCTTATCTTAATTTACAACTAGGTGCTTCAGAACGTGCTTATCCAAAAGACTCGCCAAATATCTATTTTGGAGCAAATAATTATGCAACCAACATTCCTTTTTTGGATGTGGTCGATGGCATGAATATTAGCACCGACATTAGTGATAGAGCTTTTGTCGCTTTAGGTGGTAATAACTGGTCAGCTGAATTTGGAAGAGATCAATTAAGTTGGGGTAATGGAATTTCTGGCAATTTATTTTTATCAGATAATCTAGATTACCAAAATATGGGACGTTTTACCTTCTTTGGGAAAAGTTTCAAATATACATATGTTGCATCCTTCCTTCCTTTCCAAGGAAACTATGTTGAAGATCCTGATTTTGAATTGAATACAAATCAGAATCAAGCACTTCAAGGCTTTTCAATGTTTAGTGCACATAAGATTGAAGGACGACTATTTAATGATCGACTTGGTTGGGGCATAAGTGAAGGCAATATGTTTGTATCTGAGGATGGTACATTTGATATGGCTGCATTAAATCCAATGCTTTCCTATCACAGTTTATACTACAAAGCAAACTGTAATTCAATTATATCAGTTGATTTAGATTTAACACTTGGTAATAATATTAATTTATATGCACAACTGGTAGTTGATGACTTGGTTATTCCTATCGGTGAAACGAAGACTGGTAGTTGGAGTCCTGATGCTTATGGTGCAATAATCGGAATTCGACATTTAAGTGAAAAATTAGATTATCAGAACATGGTATCATTTGAAGTAGCTTATACAACGCCTTATCTATATTTAAGAAATGATGGTACATCAGATACTCAAGATGGTTATGGAATTAATTTTGTTGTGGCTTTACGAAAATTTGACCAAAATGGTATCTTTTATGATAAAAAGTTCTTGGGTTATGAATTTGGTGGTGATGCCATGATATTAAACATAAATAACAAACTATATGATAGAAACAAATGGAGCCTTGATACAAACCTATTCTTGATGTGTCATGGAACCTTTGATACTGATACAAAGTGGAGCACTGTAGGACCTACTAGTGTTTCTGAAAGAGATGAGGTATCCACTCCAACTACAAGTAACTACAAAGATTCTAAGAATTCACCAGAATATACTGGCGTACTTGGCTTTAACTTTTCAACAAAACCAACCAAAAATTTAAGTCTTTACATGCAACTCGATTTTATTGGCATTGCCAATCCCGATAATGTTTACATTAAAGATGGAGATAATTTTCAAGGTGATATTCAATTAACAGTTGGATCATCAATTTCTTATTAAATTATCCTCCCTTTAGCATTTGATTAAAAAACTTTCCTCCTATAAGGTGTAATGTCATTTGGTGCAGTTTATGATTTATATAATTGAATAATAAATAATATCACTGAGATTTCACTAGGTAAAAATCAGTTAAAATAAGTTGTAAAAGATCATTTTGATTTATCATTTTTCAACTGCACCAAATATGAGTAAAACAAATCCAGCAATAACCATTATCAGTAGAGCAATAATGGTTATATGTTAAGTTTTACTTCTTATCTAAAAATCAACAAGAACCGCAAAATTCCTAAAACCAACTCCTCTCAATCAATAAGAACACTACATAAAGGAAACTGTATGGTATTAATTTAGAATTATTGATCTTGGTATTATCAACAACTCCTTACCATCTACTTACATTAATATATAGTTGTGAAATCTCTCTTTTTGCATCAAGGTTTGAGCATAAATTTTAAAAAGTTTTAAGAAAATTATCCTATTAAATAAAAGTCCTTCTGGTTTAGTAACCAAAAGGACTTGCTGTTTTATGAAATGTTATTTTATTTACCTTGTATTTTGTTCTTCAAGTTATCTATCAATAAAATAATTGCAGGTAATATTAATATTGTTGCAAGCATTGAATTCATCAAAGCAGTGCTCATCAATAAT
>CAYWGU010000058.1:0-8643 GCA_964457975.1 uncultured Spirochaetaceae bacterium
TTGCAAAAATAATTGGTATTTCAAACAATTATGCAAAAACAACAGCTACAAACATTAAAGAAATTGTATTGCAAGATTTATCTAAATATCTAAAATAGATACAAAACTTAAAAGAGGAGAATGCACTCACATTCTCCCCTTTTATAAATCTATTGTAATTATACTATTTTATTTAAAATATTCTAATGCACCTTTAAACAATCTATCATCACTCTCATATAGAGGGTAATTCTGATAAAGATCTTTTTGGCATCTCTCTGAATGTCCCATCTTACCAAGTATTCTACCATCCAGACTACAGATGCTCTCAATAGCACCTGTGCTTCCGTTGGGATTGAATTTGATGGAGTTGGATGCTTTATCATTTAGATCCACATACTGCAAGCTTATTTGATGATTGCTCTTTAACTCACCATAGCATTTATCATCACAAACAAAACGTCCCTCACCATGACTGATTGGAACAGTTAAGGTCTCTCCAACTTCATATAAACTAAGCCATGGGCTTAAATTAGAGGAAATTCTAGTTCTAACCAAAGATGATTGGTGTCTGTTTATAAAATTATATGTAAGAGTTGGACTTGCATCATCAAGATCTCTTATCTTGCCATATGGTAGCAGTCCAGATTTAATCAATGCTTGAAAACCATTGCAAATTCCAAGTACCAAGCCCTCTCTTTCATCAATCAGTCTTGTAAGGTTCTCTCTAATTCTCGGAGAACGCAAAAAACTTGCAATAAATTTAGCACTACCTTCAGGTTGATCTCCTGCAGAGAATCCACCAGGAATAAATAGAATTTGAGATTCATCTAATTTATCACTAAAACGATTTGCACTTTCACTAAGGCCTTTGGCATCAAGTGTGTTTATTATTACATATTCACTTTCAAATCCAACTCGCTCAACTGCTCTTATGCTATCTATCTCACAGTTAGTTCCAGGAAATACAGGAATAAGAACCTTTGGTTTTGCAATCTTATTCTTGGCTACAATAATATTTTTTGCACCATAAGATATTGTCTCGCACTCACTCTTTAATTCTTTACCATTTAAGGGATAAACATCCTCTAAAGTATTGAATGATAAATCTTCAATGCTCTTAAGATCAATTACCTCATCTCTGTAATAAAGATTATAATCCTTTGTGGTCTCACCAATTTCAACAATGCTCAATTCCATCTCATCAGCTAATTCAGTGAATTTCTCAGCATCTTCAACTTCAAACAGAATTGATCCAATATTTGGCTCAAACAAATCAACATCTTGATCAACAATAGCTCCAATTCTATTACCCATTGCCATTGATACAATGGCTTGAGCCATCTTACCTCGTGTTAATGAATAGGAGGATAGTATTGAATTGCTATGTGTTAGTCTCTCAATCTTTTTAAAATAATCTCTTTGTCCTTCATCACCAATTGGTGCAACAAACAATGGAGAGTTGTATTTCATAAATAGAGATGGAAGTATTGAATCAACATCACCGGTTGATACTGCAAAGGATACAAGAGTATTTGGAACACATAGATCTTCAAATGTTCCACTCATTGAATCCTTACCACCAATGGCACCAACCTTTAATTCTTCCTGAGCTTTAAAAGCACCAAGCAAGGCTGCAAAAGGAACTCCCCATTTTTTTTTATCATCTTTTAATGATGGAAAGTATTCTTGAAGAGATAGATATACATCATCATAATTTGCACCAGTTGCCATTATCTTTGATACTGAGGATAGTACTGAAAGATAGCTGCCTTTAAAAGGAGAACCTTCCAATAACTTTGGATCAAATCCATAACTCATTATAGATACTGTTGATGTCTCACCACTCTGCAGTGGTATTTTCGCTACCATTGATTGCTCACTGCTGGTTTGATACTTCCCACCAAAAGGCATCAATACAGAAGATGCTCCAATTGTTGAATCGAATCTACTTGCAAGGCCCTTACGAGAGCAAAAATCAAGAGAGGAGAACATATCGGAAAGAGTATCTTCCAATGAATCAGAGAGCAAAACTTCATTCAATTCATTTTCTTTATTGACCAATACATCGTTTTCTTTTTTAGCACCATTGGTATCCAAGAATGCTCGTGAAAGTGATACCACAGTATCACCTTTATAATTCATCTGGAGTGTTCCACAATCAGTGATGGTTGCAACAACAGTTGCCTCAAGATTTTCAATTCTTGCTTCATTTATCATGAAGGAAACATCTTCCGGTCTAACAACCACAGCCATTCTTTCCTGTGATTCGCTAATTGCAATTTCTGTTGGATCAAGTCCTAAGTATTTAAGTGGAACTTTATCAAGTTCAATTGTTAGTGATGGTGATAATTCACCAATTGCAACACATACTCCACCTGCACCAAAGTCATTGCATCTTTTAATTCTAGTGGTAACCTTGTTCTTTAAGAACAATCTCTGCAGCTTTCTCTCCTCAGGTGCATTACCTTTTTGGACCTCAGCACCACAGGATTCCAAACTTGTTTTATCATGTGATTTGGAGGAACCTGTTGCACCACCAATTCCGTCCCGTCCGGTACGTCCACCAAGAAGAATTATAACATCTCCTTCAAGCGGTTCCTCTCTAACAACGTTTTCAATTGGAGCAGCACCAATTACAGCACCAAGTTCCATATGTTTTGCTTTGTAGCCTGGATGATAGAATTCATCAACAAGACTTGTTGCAAGACCAATTTGGTTACCATAGCTACTGTTACCTTCAGAGGAGGTAATTGCAAGCTTTCTCTGTGGCATTTTGTTTGCCATTGTATCTTCAAAGGATTCCCGAGGATCACTGCAACCAGATAAACGCATTGCCTGATAAACATAAGCTCTAGAGGATAAAGGATCTCTTATTGCTCCACCAATACAGGTTGCTGCACCACCAAAGGGTTCAATCTCTGTTGGATGGTTATGAGTTTCATTCTTAAATAGAAGAAGATAATCCTCAACACCAGTATCCTTATTTACCTTTATTTTGATTGAGCAAGCATTTATTTCCTCACTCTCTTCTATTGTTGCAAGATATCCCTTACTCTTTAAATCCTTTACTGCAATTGTTGCAAGATTCATCAAGGTAATGGGTTTTGTTACATTTAAGTTTGCTCTTACTTCAAGGTAATTATTGAAGGTCTCCTTGATATCTTCATCAAGTATTTCAATATTCTTCAGCTCTGTATTGAAGGTAGTATGACGGCAGTGATCACTCCAATAGGTATCAACAACCTTCAATTCAGTTATTGTTGGATCTCTTTTTTCATCAGCAAAGTAGGATTGAAACAAGCAAATATCATCAATATCCATTGCAAGAGAGTATTTATCAAGAACAGTAACTAGATCTTTCTTTGATATATTTGCAAAGTTCTTCAAAATCTCAACTTTCTTAGGTTCAGTTATTTGAAGCTTTAAACTATCACGTTTTTCAAGTGATGCCTCACTGGCCTCAACACTGTTTATAAGATAGTCCTTTATTTCAGCTAATTTTTCATGGGAGATTTTTCCATCAAGGGCATATACAGTGCTACTCTTAACAGTTGGTTTGTCACTCATTCCAAGAAGAGCTATGCAGGATGCAGCACCATCTGATCTTTGATCAAATTGACCATCAAGGAGTTCGACAGAAACTATTTGATCTGATTTTGGTAAATCAAATGTATAATCATCAACATTTGGCTCACAGAAAACACGGTTGATGCTCTCATTAAATAAGTTTTCATCAATGTCTTCCACACTGTAGCCATAGTATCTTTTTAATCCATCAATGTTGCATTGAAGTAAGCTATTCAATTCATCTTTCAATAAATCATCTTTACTTGATGACTTTTTGCTTACAAACACTCTGTATACCATTTTATCAAACTCCCTAAATATGTAGCTATAATCTTTTAAATTTATTTGTTCAAATATTCCAAAGCTCTATGACCAATATCAGATCTATAAACCTTATCTTTATAAAAGATTTGATGGATATTTTTGTAGGCTTCTTTAATTGCAGCTTCCAGTGTGTCTTCTACACATGTAACACTGAGTACCCTTCCACCATTTGTAACTAGATGGTGCTCTGCACCTATCTTTACACCTGCAGTGTAAAGATATGCTCCATCTGTTAAATCACTGATCTTTATAACAAGATCTTTTGTACTTGTTAGTGGATAACCCTTACTGGCAAGAACTACATTTGCAGCACTTTTATCACTGAATTCAACATCAAGTTCACCAAGAGTTTCATTCTCTACAGCCATCATAATTGTAAGTAAATCTGTTTTTAGTAGAGGAAGAACAACCTGTGTTTCTGGATCTCCGAATCTGCAATTATACTCAATTACCTTCAATCCATCTTTTGTAACCATCAGTCCAAAATAAAGACAGCCCTTAAAGGTTCTGCCCTCTTTATTCATGGCAAGCATCGTTGGATACAATATCGTTCTGATGCACTCAATTGTAATTTCAGGAGTATAAAATGGATTTGGTGCTATTGCACCCATTCCACCAGTATTAGGACCTTTATCACCATCACCGATGTTCTTATGATCCATTGATGAAATCATTGGCACCATATTCTTTCCATCAGTGAAGGTTAGAAGTGATATTTCAGGTCCTTCTAAAAATTCTTCAATTATTATTTTATCACTGCTATGATTGAATTTATGATCATCAAGATATGAGATGATTGTAGCTTTTGCATCATCAAAATTTTCTACAATGCTAACGCCTTTACCAAGTGCCAATCCATCGGCTTTTATTACCAGGGGATACTTGCTAGTTTTTGCATATTCTATTGCAGAGCTACTATCTGTGAACTCTTCATAATCTGCAGTTGGAATTCCATACTTCTTCATAAGAGCTTTGGAAAAGCTCTTGCTTCCTTCAATTAATGCAGCTCTTTTATTTGGTCCAAAGCATTTGATTCCATTGTCCTGCAACAGATCCACAAGACCACCTACAAGAGGATCATCTGGAGCAACAATTGCAAAATCAATCGCATTCGCTTTTGAAAACTTCAGTATTGAATCAAAATCCATCACATTTATGTCGATGCATTTGGCATAGTTCATGCCATCATTTCCTGGAAGTACATAAAGATTTTTAACATCTTTATTTTCTTTTATCTTTTGAGCAATGGCAGCCTCTCGGCCACCACCACCTATAATCATTATATTCATATCAATAAATCCTAGTGGTGAAACAATCTTAAATGGGAGAAGGCCATAACAATATCATGCTCATTGCAGCAATCAATTACAGCATCATCTCTAATGGAACCACCCGGTTGAACTACTGCTCTAGCACCTGATTTGATGGCTCTTTCGATGTTGTCTGAGAAAGGAAAGAATGCATCTGATGATACAACTACATCATCAATTTTTGAAAGAAATAGAGTTTTCTCTTCTTTGGTTAATTCTTCAATCGGATGGGTGAAAAATCTTTTACCAATCTCTTCATCTAATAAATCAGTTTCTCGATCTTCACTTAGATATTGTTCAATAACATTATCCTTTTCGTTTCTTGAAAGTCCTTTTACAAAAGGAAGGTTCAATACTTTAGGATGCTGTCTTAAACTCCAATGGTCGGCCTTCTCACCTGCAAGTCGTGTGCAATGAATTCTGCTCTGCTGACCTGCTCCAACACCAATTGTTTGTCCACGTTTTGCATAACAAACTGAATTTGATTGGGTGTATTTAAGAGCAATTGAGGAAACAATTAAATCTCTTATTTGATCCTCTGTAAAAGCATCTTTCTTTGTTACAATTTCCTCTAAATAAGATCTATCGAATATTGCTGCATTTCTTTCCATTTCAAAGGTAATTCCGTAAACTGATCTTTTTTCAATCTCACCTGGTTCAAAGTTTATGTCCATTTGAAGAACGTTGTAGGTTCCTTTTCTTTTTTTACATAAGATTTCCAAGGCTTCTTTTGAATAGGAGGGTGCAATAACACCATCTGATACTTCACGATTAAGACATTTAGCTGTAACTTCATCACATTCTCTAGATAATGCTACAAAGTCACCAAAGGATGACATTCTGTCAGTTCCTCTAGCTCTTACATAGGCTGATGCCAATGGAGTCAATTCTTTTTTTGTGAAGTACATCTGCTTTTCTTCTTCATCAAGAGGAAGTGCAATTGCTGCTCCTGCTGGACTTAAATGCTTGAAAGATGCAGCTGCTGGTAAATCCAAGGCTTTATCCAATTCCTTTACAAGTGCAAAGGAGAACACAGCATCAAGTAGGTTAATGTAACCAGGATTGCCGTTTAAAACCTGCAGTGGTAAATCAGATCCATCTTCCATGGATATTTTTGCTCGTTTTTGATGTGGATTGCATCCATATTTTAAATCAATTGAATTCATTATTCCATCTCCTTTGAATTGATGATTATAGTTTCCATGGTATTAATATTTACTCCCAACAAAGAGATTCTATTATCTTCATTTTGACTTTTAAATACTGTGTAGGCTATATCCTCAATGGTATTAATACCCATCATGCTAACCTCAATTGGCTCTCCACTAAATGATACTAAAGGATCAGTTGATTGCTCATATGTTTGAATAATTAGCGCTGTATCTCTTTCAATCTCACTGTAGTTGTAGAAGAATCTTCTTGGATGATTGTGGGCATTCTTTATTATTGCCATTCTAACAAGGGCCTTGTTCTCTTCATGCTCAGGTGTTATGTATGCACTAATTCTAGGTGTCCAGTTTGGATCATCATCTTCGTACATTCTAGTTTCTAAAGCTTCTTCAAAGGTCAAACCATCACTCAATCCATCATAGATTGTATCAGTTTGATTGCCATTTGTAACTACCCATTTTCCATCCAACATCTTTACTGCATTGTAAATAATTAAAGAGGGATCCATGACAATGGAGGGATCAAAGGCCTGTGTTTTTATAACACCACCTTCTTTTTTAAATATTCTGTTACGTGATGTAGCAGATCTTCCCATAATTCCATATGTAAAAAACAAATCACCATCAACTGTTCTTCCAACAACTATATTTCGTCCAGGATATACTAGATTATTAAAATACTCTTCCACGCTTTGCATAGATCTTACTCCTTTGAGATAATATCGATAGCCTGTGGCAATATGTGCCATTCAGCTTCTTCCATTACACGTTTCTGCAGAATTTCAGGTGTATCACCCACCATAACTGCTACTGCCTTTTGAAGGAGGATCTTTCCACCATCAGGAATTTCATTTACATAATGTACTGTTGCTCCTGTTAGCTTCACTCCTCTCTTAAGTGCCTCTTCATGTACCTTTAGTCCATAATAACCTTTTCCACAAAAACTTGGTATTAAGGAAGGATGAACATTTATAATTTTATTTTCATATAGTTTTACAAAATTAGCACTCAATATTTTTAGAAATCCAGCAAGGACAATAAGAGAAACTTCTTCATCCTCTAATGCTTTAATTAGGCTATCTTCAAATCCATCTTTGCTCAAATAAAGAGATTTAATTCCATGCATTTCAGCTCTCTTTAGGGCATAAGCATCTCTCTTATTTGAAATTACAATTGATATGTTGGCATTTAACAGCAGTCCTTCATCTTTGGCAGTCAAAATAGCTTCAAGATTTGTGCCTCCACCAGATACCAAGATGGCAACATTTAGCATAGAATGATTCCTTCATCACCCTTAACAATATCTCCTATTACATAGGATTTATCGATGGTTGAAAGAACAGTAGCAACATCATCTTTATCAACAACAACAACCATTCCAACACCCATATTGAAGGTGTTGTACATATCTCGAGAAGGAATGTTTCCAGTCTTTTGAATTAAGTCAAAAACAGGAGGAGTTTTAAGAGAGGATTTATTTACTCTTGCAGTCATTCCCTCTTTTAATGCACGAGGTACGTTTTCATAAAAACCACCACCAGTGATGTGTGAGATGGCTTTTATGTTTGCAATGTCTCTGATTGCTAAGACATCCTTTACATATATCTTTGTAGGTTCAAGAAGCACCTCACCAAGAGGTCTATCAAAACCTTCATATGTTTTAAAGGCATCCTCTTCAAGATTGAAGACAGATCTTACAAGAGAGAATCCATTTGAATGAACACCGGAACTTTCAATTGCAACTAGAACATCACCTTCCACCATGGTCTCTTTATTGATGATTTTAGATTTATCAACAACACCTGTAGCATATCCTGCAATATCATACTCACCCTCAGCATAGAAACCAGGCATTTCAGCTGTCTCACCACCTACAAGGCTGCAACCTGATTGAAGACATCCTTCAACAACTCCATCAACAATGGATTTGATTTTTTCAGGTTCATTCTTACCTACTGCAATATAATCCAGGAAGGTAAGAGGTTTTGCACCAACTGTTATTATGTCATTAACACACATTGCAACACAATCAATTCCAATGGTATCGTGTTTGTTCATTAAAAATGCTAGCTTAAGTTTTGTTCCAACACCATCTGTTCCAGAAACCAGAACAGGATTTGGAGTAGAACTCAAATCCATTTCATACAATCCACTAAATCCACCAAGATCACTTAGAACATTCTTTGAATAGGTTTTAGCTACGGATGATTTAATTAATTGAACGGATTTGTAGCCTGCTTCAATATCTACACCGGCTTTTTTATAACTATCTGATTGACTCTTTGCCATAA
>CAYWGU010000058.1:8743-9959 GCA_964457975.1 uncultured Spirochaetaceae bacterium
ACAACTCTCTTTCCTTCAACGGTAGATTTTATTGCATTTAATTTAATTCTAACTGTTGCATCTCTTTCACCCTGTTGAGGTTGAATGAAGGTTCTTCCAATGTATTTGTTCTTTATTAGACCAATACCGTAAGGAATTCCACTCTGCCTTGAATAACCAATTGCAGCGGTGATTCCAGAATCAGGAACACCTATTACAACATCAGCTTGAACTGGATGTTCAAGGGCCAAAAAAGAACCAGCTCTAAGTCTTGCATTGAGAACTGGAATATTATCAATTGTGCTGTCAGGTCGTGCAAAATAAAGAAGTTCAAAAACACAGAGGGATTTTTTCTCTTTATTGGTATGAGTTTTATTGCTTTGAAGCTTACCATCTACAACCGATACAACTTCACCAGCTTCAACATCCCGATGGAAGGTAGCACCAACTGCATCAAGAGCACAGCTTTCACTTGCAAATACAAATCTATCACCAAGTGTTCCAATAACAAGGGGTCTGAATCCCCTTGGATCTCTTGCAACCAACAATTTTTCAGGAGTCATAACACATATAGAATATGCCCCTTTGATTTCATCCATGGCTTTAACCACAGCTTCTTCAACGGTATCTGTCTGCAATCTATATTTTGTGATTATATAGGCTATTACCTCACTATCACTTGTGGTATGAAAGATTGAACCTTTTGATTCAAGTTCATCTCGAAGTTCAAAATCATTTATGAGATTGCCGTTATGAGCTAAGGCCATCTTACCTTTTTGATGATTTATAACAAGAGGTTGAACATTCATTCTATTGTTATCACCTGTGGTTCCATACCTGCAGTGCGCAACTGCCATTGATCCATTGGATATCTTTCCAAGGTTTTCTTTATTGAAAACCTGACTTACAAGTCCTATATCACGGTAAAGTGAGATGTTATCCTCATGCTTTACTGCAATTCCACAACCTTCCTGACCTCTATGCTGCAAAGCATAAAGACCATAGTAGCAGTTGTTTACCACATCAAACGGAGTCTTTCCTTCACTTATAGCAAAAATTCCACATTCTTCATGTAATTTGGCAGCCATTATTTATTTCCCATGACTCTTTTTAGAATCTCTTGATAAGCATCTTCAACTCCACCAAGATCCCTTCTAAATCTATCCTTATCTAATTTTTCATTTGTCTTTGAATCCCAGAAACGACAGGTATCAGGAGAAATTTCATCTGCAAGAAT